>JAAYPG010000002.1 GCA_012519905.1 Clostridiales bacterium
AGTCAGCATTTCTTATGAATTCTGAGAAGTTTAGCTGCTTTAATAACTTTACAACTTCCTTCATATTCTTCATCTCAAACTTTTTAAGTATACTATTAACCTGACTTTTAATTGTAGATTGAGAAACCTCCTGAACGAGCTGCTTCGATAGCAGCATTTAATGCAAGGAGATTGGTCTGATCTGCAATATTATTAATTAATTGAGAAATATCATTAATTTGCTTTACATTATCATTAAATTCATTAATCTTTCTTGAGAATTGGCCAAATGATTGGCTAATATCTTTTGAAGAGGTCATCAATGACTGGATATTTTTGTTGCTGTTTTCTGTCATAAGGCTGATACTGTTAGCATTTTTATCTATACCCTGTATGGAGTTAGCTATTTCATTAAGATCATTTGAGAACTCACTTAGAGTTTCCATTATAGAATTAAGGCTCTCTGCTTGACTGGCGGCTCCTTTTGCTACGTCTTGTATTGTAGCTGTGACATTCTCAGAAGCAGATGTAATCTCCTCAGAGATTGCTGATAAGTTTTCAGCTTGACCATCTATACTGGAAGAACTATTTTTAATTGCTTCAAGCATCCTTTTAAAGGAATTCTGCGTAGTTTCAATAGACCTAGCAAGTATTCCGATTTCATCTTTTTGACTTAAATATTTGTTAGGAACTTCTTTAGATAAGTCCCCATCTGCCATATAAGTGATGTTTTTAACAATGGCTGTAATACCTCTTGTAATATTGTTGGCAAGAACAGTAGCTACCGCAATTCCAATTACTAAGAATAGTATACTAACTACAATAGCTGTATTTCTTAATGAGGTTAATCCAGATAATATCTCATCTTTGTATCCTGTAACGGCAATGGACCAGCCAGTACCTTGGACAGGTGCGTAACCGGTATATCTTTCAACTCCATCATAATTGTATTGTGATACACCTACATTACCATTGGTCATATCTGTTAAGGTGTCCGCCAACCTTTGAAGTGAGTGATCCTCTAAAGCTTCTTCTATATAATTAACCTTGCTCTCTACTAATGATATTTCTGGATGACATATCATATCCCCTTTCTCATTTACCATGAAAGCAGTTCCTGTTTCACCAAATCTAATATTATTGATAAAGGAAAATAGCTCCTCTGCAGGACGTAAACCAATTAACACTCCGGTTACTTCTTCATTTGTATATATTGGAAGAGCATAGACGCTAACCAATCTACTAGGATCGATAAAATCATCTGGAACTGGTTCTGTTACTACATTCTCGCCTTGAAGAGCCCTTTGAAAATAGTCCTCATTAGTAATTCTTACCTGCATACCATTTGAGCTTTCAAGGAAGCCAGTGGTCTCGGCAATACCCAACATCAGATAATTACCTTTAATCATTTGCTCCTCTAGCATAATGATTCTATCAATGCTATATTCTGCTTCACCTATATTATTTGCTGTAATATTAAGGCTTTCGAATTTACCATCTATAAAATTCTGCAGTGCTATTGCTGCATTAGTAGCAAGAGTGGGTAGCATGTTATCTGAATTATCCTTTAAAGCCTTGGATGATGTGTTGTATGAGATTAATCCCATACCTATACATACAACGACAAATAAAATACTCAAAATTGCTACTAATTTTGAACGAATACTACGTAATGAAAACAACTTGAACTTCATACTTTTCCTCCTCTAGTCTCTTAGCTTTTGTGTAATGATAGTTAACCTTATAGGTCTGGTCTATATAGAAATTATATCATTTCCAATACATGGTTAACGAGGTCGAAATTTTATAAAACTATTTACTGAAATGTGAGTGATTACTGGAAAGAGAGTTGATGAATTGTACAACAGAAATTTCTCTTGACAAAATAGCTAATATGAAATATTATTAACGCTATTAGTTAATTTTTATATAATAAATTTCACTTTCCAAGAAGGTAATAGAGTGAAAAAGGAATGGAGGATTAAGATGGATTATACCCATTTAGCCTATGAAGTTATGGAAATCATGAAAGTGTTTAAAAAAAGAAATATGCATAAGCAGTTTCATGAATCTATGCATGGTGAAATCTATACGCTCTACTATGTTTACCAGCATGAAGGAAACGTGATACCTAGTGACATTAGTAATAAAACAGGAGTTAGCACAGCGCGGGTTGCAGCAACTCTTAACAGCTTGGAGAAAAAGGGGATGGTTATTCGAAAAATTGATCCCAGTGACCGAAGAAGGATATTGGTGGAGATGACACCCGCTGGGAAAAAAGAGATTGAGGAGCATATCAAGAAGATTACAGATTCTACAATAAATATGCTTAGTTACCTTGGAGAAGATGATGCAAAGGAATATGTGCGCATTATGAAGCGACTTGCTGATAGAAATCCCGAGGATTGTATTTAAAAAAGAGAGTTATTATAAGGAGGACCTTAATACATGATAAAGATTTTCAAACGACTGAAGGCAGCTGAATGGATACAAGCCATTATCAGTATTGTATTCATTGTAGCTCAGGTTTGGCTAGATTTAAAGCTTCCTGATTATATGTCAGAGATTACAACACTTACACAAACTCCTGGAAGTAAAATATCAGATATATGGTTAGCCGGAGGCAAAATGCTTCTCTGTGCTTTGGGCAGTGTTATAGCGGCAGTTATTGTTGGTTTATTTGCAGCCAGAATTGCTGCATCATTTTCACAGAGACTACGTAGCCTTTTATTTAATAAGGTTTCTTCATTTTCAATGGAAGAAATTAATAGATTTTCAACAGCAAGCTTAATTACTCGTTCCACCAATGATATCACCCAGGTGCAGATGCTGATTACCTTAGGTTTGCAAATGCTGATTAAGGCACCAATTATGGCGGTGTGGGCAGTTCTTAAGATTACAGGTAAAGGCCTAGAATGGTCGATTGCAACGGGTATAGCAGTAACTATTCTTTTGGTTATGGTTTCTTTACTTATGATATTTGTTATACCTAAGTTTAAAATGATGCAAACTCTTACAGATAATCTCAACCGTGTTACTAGAGAGAATCTTACAGGAGTACGAGTTGTTCGTGCATATAATGCAGAAAAGTATCAGGAGAAAATATTTGAAGCCGCTAATGAGGAACTAACCTCAACCCAGTTATTTACTAATCGTAGCATGGCGATAATGATGCCTATGATGTCGCTAGTAATGAGTGGAATATCTCTAGCAATCTATTGGATTGGTGCATATCTGATTAATGGAGCCGAGGCAATGGAGCGGATGGAGATATTCTCCAACATGGTTGTGTTCTCATCCTATTCAGTTCAGGTAATAATGTCCTTCATGATGCTGGTAATCATTTTTATGATTCTGCCCAGAGCCTCAGTGTCGGCAAAACGTATTAATGAGGTATTGGAGACGGAATCAAAGATTGTGGATGGTCATATTACCGAAGGAGTGAAGGGTAAGAAGGGTGAGGTTGTATTTGAAGGTGTCAGCTTTAAATATCCAGAGGCTTCCGAATACGTACTTCAGGATATTAGCTTTACTGCAAGAGCAGGTGAGACTGTTGCTTTTATCGGTTCAACCGGTAGCGGTAAAAGTACACTGGTTAATCTTATTCCAAGATTCTATGATGCAACCGAAGGCAATATTCTGGTTGATGGTGTAAATATAAAGGACTATGTACAAGAGGCTCTCTACAATAAAATCGGATACGTTCCTCAAAAGGCTGTTATGTTCAGGGGAACTGTAAGCAGCAATGTTTCTTACGGTGACAATGGTAAAGAGAAGGCGGATTTGGATGATATTAAAGAAGCTGTAAGAATAGCCCAGGGAACTCAATTCGTTGAGGATATGGACGGTCAATATGAGGCTGATATCGCTCAAGGGGGTACCAATGTATCCGGTGGTCAGAAGCAACGTCTGGCCATAGCCCGTGCAGTATGTCGTAAGCCGGATATATATATATTTGATGATAGTTTTTCTGCCCTGGATTACAAGACCGATCGTATTCTTCGCTCAGTCCTGAAGAAAGAGACCGGAGGAGTAACCAGTTTGATTGTGGCCCAGCGTATCGGTACTATAATGGATGCTGATCAGATTATTGTATTAGATGAAGGAAGAATAGTAGGGAAGGGTACTCATAAAGAGCTATTAAAGACCTGCGATGTTTATCGAGAGATAGCTATGTCACAGCTTAGCGAGGAGGAGTTGGTATCATGAGTAAACATAATGTGAAGAAAAATACAACAAGAGGCTCTTCTGGAGGAGGTCATATGGGGCCAGGCGTAGTTGAGAAGCCAAAGAACTTCAAATCAACTATGGTCAAGCTACTAAGGTATTGTAGAAGCTATATAGTGCCTATTATTATTGCCCTATCTTCTGCGGCAGCAGGAACGGTTTTCCAAATAATTGGCCCTGATAAGTTAAAAAAGTTAACGAATGTAATTGTTGAGGGGCTTCCGGCACTGATAAATGGAATGCCTGTAGTTGAAGATATTGATATGAATGCTGTTACGAGTATAGCATGGTTATTAGTATTTTTATATTCAGCTTCCTTTGTATTAAATTATATTCAAAGTATAATAATGGCTACCGTAACCCAGCATATATCAAAGAAGATGAGAACGGATATTTCACAGAAGGTGAATCGTCTTCCGCTGAAATATTTTGACACTACCAGCTACGGTGATATATTGAGTCGTGTTACCAATGATGTAGATACAATCGGGCAGACCATGAATCAGAGCATAGTAACTTTGATTTCTGCAATAACTATGCTAGGTGGCTCACTATTTATGATGTTTTACAACAATTGGATTATGGCCCTAACAGCCGTAGGCTCCAGCGTAATTGGATTATTTCTGATGATGTTAATTATGGGTAAATCTCAGAAATATTTTAAGGCACAGCAGGAGGATCTAGGCAATATCAATGGGCATATTGAGGAAATATATTCCGGTCACAATGTAGTTAAGGTTTATAACGGAGAAAAAGAAGCTAGTAAGGTCTTTGAGGATATCAATGGTAGATTATATAAGAGTGCATGGAAATCCCAATTCTTATCCGGGCTGATGATGCCACTCATGGGCTTTATAGGTAACTTCGGATATGTAACTGTATGTGTTGTCGGTGCGACACTAGCTATGAATGGCAAGATTTCCTTCGGTGTAATTGTCGCCTTCATGATATATGTAAGATTTTTTACCCAGCCTCTATCTCAGATTGCGCAGGCTATGAATAATCTACAAAGAACCGCCGCAGCCAGCGAGCGTGTATTTGAGTTCCTAAATGAAAAAGAGCTGGAAGATGAAGCAAATAAAGTAAAAGCGCTGGAAAATGCCAAGGGCGAGATTGAATTCAAGAATGTAAGATTTGGCTATTCTCCTGATAATCCGATAATTCATAATTTTAATACCAAGATAAAAGCCGGACAGAAGGTTGCAATAGTTGGCCCTACCGGTGCTGGTAAGACTACCATGGTAAATCTTCTTATGAGATTTTATGAGTTGGATGGTGGAGAAATCAGCATTGACGGTGTTCCAATCCACAAGATACCGAGAGAGAATGTACATGAACAGTTTGCTATGGTTTTACAGGACACCTGGCTCTTTGAAGGAACAATTAAGGAGAATATTATTTACAGTAAAGAAGGAGTGTCTGACGAAGAGGTAAAGAAAGTTTGTAAAACAGTTGGGCTCCATCATTTTATCAAGACTTTGCCTGAGGGATATGATACAGTTCTGAATGATAAGGCAAGTTTATCAGAAGGACAAAAGCAGCTGATAACAATTGCAAGAGCAATGATTAAGAATGCTCCCTTGTTGATTCTGGATGAAGCGACAAGCGCAGTTGATACTCGTACAGAACGAATTGTACAGGATGCTATGGATAAATTAACCCTAGGAAAAACATCATTTGTCATAGCCCATCGTTTATCAACAATTAAAAATGCAGACCTTATTATAGTAATGAGAGATGGTGACATAGTTGAAAGTGGAAACCATAATGAATTACTGGCCCGTGGCGAATTTTATGCAGAGCTTTATAATAGTCAATTTGAAGTAGCATGACCTACTACCGCATCGATAGATGCGGTAGTTTTTTTGCTGTACCGGGTACGGTACCCGGTACAGCTTCGATTTGTACCCGGTACGGTACCGGGTACAAATTGTAGTGTATTTTCATGAGATAATATGTTACAATTATTAAGGAATAGATACGACGACTAAAGGATAAAGGCGGGGTGTGGCTTTGGCTGAAGAAACGAGTAGAGTTGATGTAGTCCAAAAAAGAAAAAGAATCAATATAATTAAGACTGCGATTATTGTAACGCTAATCATTTTATTTCTTTTACCTACTATATTATGTATAGTGCTTGGTCTAAGACTGAGCAAGCTCCAGAGGCAGGTTGATAGTTTTTTTTCTACATATTCAAGTATTTATAAGGAAGATAGTAAGCAGAAGAACACAAGTGGTAAATATGCTTATGCTTCAACGAACGAGAGCCGGGATAAAGATTTAGGAGATGAAGCTGATAGCACAGCTGATACTAATAATATAGAAGAAACTGATAATACTGATGATGCAGACATTTTAGATGAGCCTGAAATTCTTGATGATTCTGACTTGGCTGATGATAATCCTATAACTGAGAGTCCTAATCAGGATAGTAGACATGAGTCAGAGGAGACTACAGATTCTGTAACTGATGGGGAACCAGATGGTATTTATTATGGTAAGAAGGTATATCTGACATTTGACGATGGTCCCACCTATAATACAGAATTAATACTTGACATTCTTGATGAGTACAATGTCAAGGCTACTTTCTTTGTCATAGGGAATACTGATGAGAAGGCTAAGGAGCTTTATAATAGAATTGTTAATGAGGGACATGTTCTGGGAATGCATTCCTATTCCCATAGGTATCAGGAAATATATAATTCTATAGAAGATTTTGATAAAGACTTTACAAAACTATGGAAATTGTTATATGATACTACTGGATACACACCTACTCTATATCGTTTCCCTGGCGGTAGCCTAAGCTTTAAGAAGAAGAGTAAAATTAAAGATTTCGTCTATTATTTGGAAGATAAGGGAATGACCTACTATGATTGGAACGTAGTTAATGGTGACGCTGAAGGGAAGAATTATACTGAAGAGCAAATGATTGATTATGTACTTAGTGGTGTTGCACGAAAGAAGACTTCCATAGTACTTATGCATGATGGTCATGGTAAAGACAAGACTGTAGCCACCTTACCAAGCATATTGGATGCTCTTATATCCGGAGGAGCCGAGGTGCTTCCAATGGATGAGACAGTCCCACTAATTCAGCAGATAAAAGCTACGAGCGTTAAATAATACATAGGGAGGTACCAGACTAATGGGTTTTATCAAGGATTTAAAGAATGACTTTTCACAAGCAGTAAATGAGCTGTTACCGGATGACGATGTGTATACTTCAGATGATTTGGATCATATGGTAAATACCCTGGATTCGGAAG
>JAAYPG010000130.1 GCA_012519905.1 Clostridiales bacterium
TAAAGAATGTAAGTCTTGAAACAGTTTGTGGAATAACTAGCGAGTTTCCCGAGAATGATAAGCCAGAGATTGCCTTTGCTGGTAAATCTAATGTAGGAAAATCATCATTAATTAATTCTCTTATGAATCGCAAAGCTTTAGCTAGAACGTCATCACAGCCTGGAAAAACCCAGACCGTTAATTTCTATAATATAAATGATGCTTTGTATTTTGTAGATCTTCCCGGCTATGGTTATGCAAAGACACCAGAGGCAATAAAAGAAAAATGGGGCAAGATGGTAGAGCGGTATTTGATGAACTCAAAGCAACTAAAGCTAATATTCCTATTAATTGACATACGCCATGAGCCATCACAGAATGATAAGAATATGTATGAGTGGATAGTATATCATGGATTTATGCCTGTTGTAATAGCCACTAAGATGGACAAGCTAAAAAGAAGTCAGATAGCAAAGCATGTTAAAATGATTAGAGAGGGAATTGGTGGGAAATCAGAAACTAAGATAATCCCTTACTCATCACTTACCAAGCAGGGTAAGGATGAAATATGGGATTATATTGTGGAAATATGTGGTTTGACAGAGTCGGATACCACTAGTAAGTAGAAAATCAATATTTTAGTTTAATAGGGAAGACATAAGGAAGCTATATATGTCCGAGCTTTTTTCACTCCATTTATTGCACATTATGACAGCCTCCTCCTCTGTGGGAACGCTTAGAGTTAAATCTATGATATGAGTGCCCCTTTCGATTACGCTAAGGCGTACAGAGAACTCTCCCTTTTTCACATGACTATAATCAGCAGGAGTTGATACCTCCTCCTTAAGCTCATATTTATTCTCGGCCAAATATTCTTCGATATCTTCTTTTATCCCCGATGAGATAAGATTATCGAAGAATAAAAGAGTCTCATTTCCGCTATCGGTTATAAGATAGAGGGAGCTGTTTCGTATGGTTTTCACAGCGATAAATTCATCATCCAAAAGTTCAGAGATTGCTCTCTGGATATTGAAATAATTGGTATATTCTTTTTCAAGGATAAAGGATGTAAGCTGAGCATTGGATAGTGGAAAATCCACACGACTTAATATATATAATATCATTAATTTATAGAGCATAAAGGTATCTGACGGCATATTAACACCTCCTTAAGTGTATAGTTTACCCTGCCAGGAATCTGCTTTCTTCATGGTGTGATGGAGGGTATTTAGAACTAGCCTTTTATTACTACTCCATAGAGGGGCAAGTAGTATATCTTTTGGACCGTCGCCTGTAAGTCGATGAATTACAAGTTCTTTAGGAAGTCGCTCTAGGCAGGCGATTACTAAGTCTATATAATCTTCCATGGATAAAACATCTATATTTATAGGTTTATTCTTTAGACTAGACAAGCTATCCCCAGATATGACATGTCCTTGCTTATCCTCCTCATAAAGCCGGCCAAGCTCTGTTCCTTTAAGTATATGAAGAAGCTGTAGCTTTATTCCCTGGACATATCCTTTGTCAGAAAGCCCACCTATATATCTCATAGTCTTTAACATATCATTTTTTGATTCCTTTGGCAAGCCAAGAATTGTATGGACAATTACATCGATTCCAATATTGTGGAGAGCAATTACAGCTTTCTCAAATATGGGTAATTCGTATCCCCTGCGTATAAATAATGCGGTATTCTCGTGAATTGTCTGAAGTCCAAGTTCTATCCAAACTGGTTTTTTAGAGTTAAGGTCTTTTAATAAGGAGAGTATGTCATCCCCAAGACAGTCAGGTCTTGTGGCAATTGATAATATGGCAATATCAGGGTGAACAATGGCCTCTGTAAATATTCTTTTCAGATAAGAAACGGGGGCGTGGGTATTGGTGTAAGCCTGAAAATAGGCAATATATTTTACATGTTCCTTGCTTTTAAGCTTATTAGCAACTAATTTTTTAGCATCCTTGATTTGTTCTGTTACAGATAGGTTGGAGTCTGTGCTAAAATCACCTGAGCCTCCTTGGCTACAGAATATGCAGCCAGTGGTATCTATTGTCCCGTCTCGATTTGGACAGCTCATACCACCATTTAGAGATAGCTTATATAATTTCATACCAAAGGTCTTTTTTAATTCATAATCCAGGGAATGATATCTTTTATCATCCCACATTTGCTTCATATTAATATTCTGCATATTCATTCCTAGCATCTATATATGTTTTATTACGGCATCGCTTACAGTATCACATAGCCTTGGATCAAAAGCTTCTGGGAGTATGTAATTCTCGTCAAGCTCTTTATCTGATATTAGTCCAGCAATTGCCTTAGCCGCAGCTAGCTTCATATCTTCATTGATCTGCCTAGCCCGTCCCTTTAGTGCCCCTTTAAATATACCGGGGAAGGCTAATACATTGTTTACCTGATTTGGAAAATCAGAGCGACCAGTAGCTACAACCTTAGCGCCGCTTTTTTTTGCTTCTTCTGGATGTATTTCAGGATCAGGATTTGCAAGTGCAAATACTATAGCATCCTTATTCATAAGGGAAACCATTTTGGAGCTTAGGATATTTGGTGCAGACACTCCTATAAATATATCAGCACAATTGATGGCATCCTCCAAGGTACCTTGTATGTTACTAAGGTTAGTAAATTCCAGCAGTTGCTTTTGGACAGGATTAAGATTGGGATATTCTGAAGAAAGAATACCATGAAGGTCACAGACAGTAATATTCCTAAATCCATAAGAATATAGTAATCTTGTTATGGCGATTCCAGCAGAACCAGCACCGTTAACCACCAGCTTAACCTCTTCCTTATTCTTACCTACTACTTTTAGACTATTAATAAGTCCGGCTAAAACCACAATAGCTGTACCGTGCTGATCATCATGAAATACAGGTATATCGAGGAGCTCCTTTAGTCTTTCCTCTATGAAGAAACACCGTGGTGCTGAGATATCCTCTAGGTTTATTCCGCCGAAGGCAGGAGCGATGGCTACAACAGTTCGGATGATTTCTTCGCTATCTTGAGTATCAAGGCAAATGGGAACGGCATTTACTCCACCGAATTCCTTAAAAAGCACTGCCTTTCCCTCCATGACTGGTAGTGCTCCATAGGGACCTATATTTCCAAGGCCAAGCACAGCGCTACCATCGGAAATTACAGCAATAGTATTTCCCTTAATGGTATATCGATAAGCATCCTCAGGGTTTTCTGCTATAGCCTTACAAGGAGCGGCTACACCTGGTGTGTATGCAATTGAAAGGTCTTCCTTAGTATTTACCTTGCACTTGGAGACTAGATTCAATTTTCCTGCCCACTGTTCATGAAAGTGTAGAGATTTTTCTTTAATATCCATTTTTGTCCACCTTATTTTTAATAAAACAATCATAGCATCAGTGACTTATGAAATCAATAGCAAGTAAATATGACATGAAATGTTCAAAATGAAAATAATTTACTTTTTGTCCATTTAGGTGTATAATAGAGGAAACATAAATTAGGATAGCTATATTTCACATATTTTCTATATCATATCTGTCCAATATTCCAATCCAGACAAAAAATCCAACAAATAATCAAAGGAGCTGATCTAATGGAAAATTATGATTCAATGACTCTTGTTAGGTTACGAGAGCATGCCAAGGAAAAAGGTATGAAAAATATTACTTCCCTAAAAAAGGGCGAGTTAATTGAAGCATTAAAAAACTATGATTCAAATAATAATGACACTGAAGTTAAAAACACTGAGGTGAATGAAGAGGAGGCTCCTGTAAATGCAAAGGCGGATAACAGACGATCTGGACATTCGGAGATGGAGCAGCTTGACAGTGGAGAGACCAAGGAAGGAATACTAGAGGTATTGCCTGATGGATATGGTTTTATTAGATGTGATAATTATCTACCAGGTGAAAATGATGTTTATGTATCACCTGCGCAGATAAGAAGATTTAATCTCAAGACAGGCGATATAGTTATGGGTAACACTAGGATTAGAAGTCAGAATGAAAAGTTCTCAGCATTATTGTATATCAAAGCAGTTAATGGATTTCATCCTAATGAAGCGCAAAGACGTCCAAGATTCGAGGATCTTACACCTATTTTCCCCAATGAGAGAATACATCTAGAAACACCTGGTGCCGGAGTGGCAATGAGAATGGTTGACCTAATTTCACCTATAGGTAAGGGACAAAGGGGAATGATTGTATCCCAGCCAAAGACAGGAAAAACCACATTGTTAAAACAGATTGCTAAGGCGATTACCAGAAATCATCCTGAGATGAAGCTGCTTATTCTTCTTATAGATGAAAGGCCTGAGGAGGTAACTGATATTAAGGAATCCATTGAGGGTAAGAATGTAGAGGTTATTTACTCCACCTTTGATGAGCTTCCTGATAATCATAAGCGGGTATCGGAGATGGTTATCGAAAGAGCTAAGCGATTAGTAGAGCATAATCAGGATGTTATAATTTTGCTAGATAGTATTACAAGACTTGCCAGAGCATATAACCTAACAGTACAGCCAAGTGGTAGAACCCTATCCGGAGGCCTTGATCCGGCAGCCCTATATATGCCAAAGAAGTTCTTTGGTGCAGCTAGAAATATGAGAGAGGGTGGAAGTCTTACTATACTTGCGACTGCTCTTGTAGATACAGGTAGCCGTATGGATGATGTGGTATTTGAAGAGTTTAAGGGAACAGGTAATATGGAACTGGTTCTTGATCGGAGCTTATCTGAAAAGCGTATATTCCCTGCCATAGATTTACCCAAATCAAGTACAAGACGAGAGGATTTGCTTCTTAGTCAGTCGGAGCTTGAAGCTATCTTCTTGATGAGAAGGGCTCTTAATAGCATGAAATCTGATGAAGCCCTGGAGAGAATTATAGATATGTTTATAAGAACAAGAACAAATGCAGAATTTATTGAAATAATCAAAAAGACTAAAATTGTTTTTTAGGTATTGCAAAGAAAAAACAGCTATGATATAATTAGTAAGCTGTTTATAAGTTGGACTTATTATATATAAATTATATATAGACCAATATAAAATAGATATAGTAGTGAAGAGGTGAAATCATGAAAACAGAAATCCATCCTAAGTATTTCGAGGCTAAGGTATCATGTAACTGTGGAAATGAATTTGTTACAGGCTCAACAAAGGAAGAAATTCGTGTTGAGATTTGTTCTAAATGTCATTCATTTTATACCGGTCAGCAGAAGACTGCTGCAGCCCGTGGAGCGATTGAGAAGTTCAACCGTAGATATGGTTTAGGCAAAGACGAAAATTAGAGTATTTTATAGAGCACAAAAAACGGGTTGAGGTTCACTTCCTCAACCTATTTTGATAAAATCAAAAGAAAGGCTCGGGATAAAAATGAAACCATCCGGTATTGGAGGAATGGCTGTTCTTGAAGGCGTAATGATGAAAAACAAAGATGAATACGCCATAGCTGTTCGTAAACCAAATAATGAAATTGTTGTAGAAAAGAAAATTCATAAGAATTTTTCAGACAAGGTGAAATTATTTAAGCTGCCAATTTTCAGAGGCATACTGGCCTTTATTGATTCGATGGTAATTGGTATTAAGGTACTAAATTTTTCTGCAAGCTTTTTTGAAGATGAAGAGGAAAGTAAAAAAGAGAAGAAAGCGGCGTCGGAGGTTGTTAGTGCTTTAATGATAGCATTGGCTGTAATTCTGTCTCTTGCATTGTCTATCTCATTGTTTATAATATCACCAGTATTAATATCGAATGTTTTTTCTAGATGGGTTGAGAGTAAATTCTTATTATCCTTTATGGAGGGGATATTAAGACTTCTTATATTTATCGGCTATATTCTTATAGTATCTCAGATGAAGGATATAAAAAGAGTATTTATGTATCATGGTGCAGAGCATAAAACTATAAATTGCCTTGAAAATGGCTTTGAGCTAACAATTGAGAACGTCAAGTGGCAGTCAAAGGCTCATAAGCGTTGTGGAACCAGTTTTATGTTTTTTGTAATGATCATAAGTTTAGTCTTCTTTATGATACTTAGGCCTGAGACCTTGGCCTTGAGAATAATGTCGAGAGTTCTTCTTGTTCCTGCTATAGCTGGAATATCGTATGAGTTTATCCGTTTCGCTGGAAGTAGTGAAAACAAGATAGTGGATATATTAAGTAAACCGGGATTATGGATGCAGGGCTTTACTACAAAGGAGCCTGATGATGATATGATAGAGGTAGCCATAAGGTCGGTAGACACTGTATTTGATTGGAGAGCATTTTTAGCTAATAATGAGGATGAGAAGCCTAGTAAATTGTCGGCCAAAAGTACCAGCAGTAAAAGGGAAAAAGCTCAGGTAACTAAAAGTGAGGCAAAGGTGAAATCACAGGATAAGAATAAGTCTGAAGCTAAGAATCAAAAGGCTAATAAGGATGATCAAAAAGTTAAGAGCACCAAAGAAGCCCAGAAAGTTTCAGAGGACGCTATTGATCTTGAGGTATTGAATGATACTGAGCTTGTGACTACACATGAAGCCGACAAAACAGTAAAAGCAAAGAAGGCATCCTCCCATAAGAAAAAGGATACGGCTAGAAGTGAATACGCTGCTACAAGTGAAATCTCTATAGCTAGTCCTAAAAATGAATATGAGGAAGATGATGAGATATTAAGAGCCCTTGATAAGTACCTTGATTTTAGTGATGATAAGTAGCTAGTTTACAGACCGGAGGGCGTTGAGTTTTATATGAATACCTATAATGAATTATTGCAGACTGCACGTGAATTCCTAAATAAGAATGGGGTAGCAGATGCCGATTTAGATGCATGGTATCTGCTAGCCCATGTATTTGGGATTGACAGAGCAGATTTTTTCATATACAGGAATGATGTGGTTTCGCAGGAAAAAGCCTTGCATTATAGGATGCTAATAAAAAAAAGAGCCTCACATATACCTCTTCAGTATATAATTGGCAGGCAGGAATTTATGGGATTAGAATTTGAGGTAAATGAAAATGTTCTTATTCCGAGGCAGGATACTGAACTTTTGGTTGAAGAGGTATTAAAAATCTGTCAGGGTAAATCTGTTCTGGATATGTGCACTGGCTCGGGATGCATAATTGTATCCCTTGCTAAATTAGGAAGCATAAAAACTGCTGTTGGAAGTGACATATCCATAAAAGCAATAGAGCTAGCAGAGAAAAATTCAAAAAGACATAATGTGAAAGTTAACTTCATTCAGAGTGATTTATTTGACAGTATTGTGGGAAGCTATGATATTATAGTATCAAACCCACCCTATATAAAATCAGCGGATTTAAAGACATTAATGCCAGAGGTTAAGGACCATGAACCTAGGCAAGCCCTAGATGCAGGGCCAGATGGTCTTATATTCTACAAAAGGATTATTGATGATATTAAGAGGTTTTTGAATCCTGGAGGCTATGTATTTTTTGAAATTGGATATGATCAGGGAGAGGCAGTATCGAATATGCTTGACCTGTCAGGATTTGTTGATATAACTATAAAGAAGGATTTTAGCGACTTAGATCGTATAGTACATGCAAGAAAGTCGTTTCTATAAAATAATGGAGGTATGATTGATGTTTGATCGTTTAGAGGATATTCTTATAAGATATAAAGAAATTGAAGAAGAGCTTTTAAATCCTAATGTAGTAAATGATCAGGAGAATTACAGAAAGCTTATGAAGGAACAATCAGACCTTTCTGAGATTGTTGAGGTGTATCTAGAATACAAGGACAAACAAAAAACCATTGAGGATAGTTTGTTAATGCTAGATGAGGAAACTGACGAAGAACTTCGTGAACTTGCCAGAGAAGAATTGAATGATAGCAAGCAAAGAATAAGTGAAATAGAAGATGAGCTTAAGATTCTGCTACTTCCTAAGGACCCTAATGATTATAAGAATGTTATAGTCGAAATAAGAGCTGGTGCAGGAGGAGATGAAGCTGCACTTTTTGCCGCAGAACTATATCGTATGTATGTTATGTATGCAGAACGTAAGCACTGGAAAATTGATATGATGAACCTGAACGAGAATGGAATAGGTGGCTTCAAAGAGGTAATATTTATGATCAATGGTAAGGGAGCCTATTCAAGACTTAAGTATGAGAGTGGAGTTCATCGTGTTCAGAGAGTTCCTGTGACTGAATCAGGAGGTAGAATCCATACATCTACTTCTACAGTAGCCATTATGGCTGAGGCTGATGAAGTGGATATAGATATTGATTTAAGTGAATGTAAGTTTGATGTATTTAGATCATCTGGAAATGGTGGTCAAAGTGTAAATACTACAGACTCTGCAGTTAGGTTAACACATATACCCACAGGTATTGTCATTACATGTCAGGATGAGAAATCCCAACTAAAGAATAAGGATAAGGCAATAAAAGTATTACGTTCTCGCCTTTATGAATTAGAAATAGAGAAGGCACAGAGTGCAGAGGCTGAGGCCAGAAAGAGTCAGATAGGCACAGGTGATCGCTCAGAAAAAATCAGGACATATAATTTCCCTCAGGGAAGGGTTACTGATCATAGAATAAAACTAACACTACATCAAATAGAGTCAGTGTTAAATGGTGATCTTGACGAGATAATTGACAGCCTGATTGCAGCAGACCAAGCAGCCAAGCTTAGTAAAATGCAAGAGGAAGACTAATATGAATCATAGAGTTCTAATCACTAGTATGAATAATCCGCAGATTAAGAACCTGTCTCTATTACAGAGGAAGGCTAAAGCAAGGAAGGAACAGGGATTATTTGTAGTGGAAGGAATTAAGATGGTTGAAGAGGCTAAGGCTTCCGGGCTATTAGATAAAGTATATGTATCTGAAAGCTTCCATCAAGATAAAGAGAAATCCCAGAGATTTTTGGAAGACATTAATTATGAGCTTATAGCAGATTCGGTCTTTAAACAGGTTACCGATACTATGACTCCTCAGGGGATTATGGGAACAGTTAGAAGGCCGGAATATTCTCTCGACCATATGCTTAAAGAAGATAATGCATTTATACTGCTTTTAGAAGATATAAGAGACCCAGGTAACTTGGGCACAATAATACGTACTGCTGAGGGAGCTGGTATTACAGGCCTTATAATGAATAGCTCCTGTGCAGATATTTTGCAACCCAAAGTGGTCAGATCCACTATGGGTTCTATTTATAGGGTACCTTATTATGAGGCCTCGGACTTTGCAGGTCTTCTTTTGGAGCTAAAAGAAGCAGGATTTGAACTTTATGCTGCACATTTATCAGGTGTATCCTATGATAGAGAAGGAAGCTTTATGGGAAAATGCGGTTTGTTAATCGGAAATGAAGCAGCAGGCCTGTCGGATGAGGTGGCTTCCATGGCAGATAGGTTAATCAGAATACCCATGGCAGGTAAGGTAGAGTCCTTGAATGCGGCGGTGGCTGCCGCAATATTAATGTATGAAGCAGCAAGACAAAGAAGAGTCAAATAGATTAGTTTGAATATTAAAATATAATTAAAAAACAAACCTTTCTATTGTATTATTAAGGGTGTTTCTATAGAATAGAAGTATCAGTAAAAGAAAGGGGGAAGGGGAATAGTGAATTCTATTGCATGGTTAATACTCCTTGCATTTTTGATATTAGTGGAGATGATTACCTTGGGACTTACAACCATTTGGTTTGCAGGTGGAGCCTTAGTGGCATTTATAGTATCATTATTCTATGACAACCTGCTAGTGGAAATCATCTTATTCCTAGTAATATCCCTGGTCTTATTGTTTTTTACCAGGCCAATTGTTAAAAAATATTTTAATTCAACCCGTACAAAGACGAATTACGAAGCAATAATCGGAAAGGAAGCCTTGGTAACTGCTACTATTGATAACATTACTAATTCTGGATGGGCAGTTGTTAATGGGCTTGAATGGTCAGCCAGATCAGTAGATGGTGAAATAATTGAAAAGGGAACAAAGGTAGTAATTGAAAGTATATCTGGAGTAAAATTAATGGTAAGAATAAAGAAGGAGGGGTAGACATTGCCTACAGAAGTAATCATTATTATTTTTGCAATACTGGTTCTATTAATTATTGCATCCTGTGTAAGAATAGTGCCTCAAGCTAATGCATTTATTCTAGAACGCCTAGGTGGATATCAGGCGACCTGGGATGTGGGATTACATGTTAAGCTGCCTTTAATTGATAGGGTAGCTAAAAGAGTTCTACTAAAGGAGCAGGTAGTAGATTTCGCTCCACAATCGGTAATAACAAAGGATAATGTAACTATGAAGATAGATACGGTTGTATACTTTCAGATTACCGACCCTAAGCTCTATACTTACGGTGTTGATAATCCCCTATTGGCCATAGAGAATCTGACAGCAACTACACTACGTAATATTATAGGTGATCTTGAGCTTGATGAGACCTTGACATCCAGGGAGCATATTAACTCGAGAATGAGGTTGATATTAGATGAGGCGACTGATCCTTGGGGAATTAAGATAACCCGTATAGAGCTTAAGAACATAATTCCGCCTGCAGCTATTCAGGATGCTATGGAGAAGCAGATGAAGGCTGAGAGAGAGCGTAGGGAAGCCATACTAATAGCAGAAGGGCAGAAGAAGTCCGCTATTCTTGTGGCAGAGGGTAATAAGGAGTCTGCTATACTTAATGCACAGGGTGAAAAGGAATCAGCAATACTTCGAGCTGAGGCAAAGAAGGAAGCTATGATTAGGGAAGCCGAAGGTGAGGCAGAGGCTATATTCCAGGTACAAAAGGCCCGTGCAGAAGGAATAAAGTTCCTTAAAGAAGCTGATCCTACAGCTGAAATACTTCAACTTAGAAGTATGGAGGCCTTTGAGAAGGCAGCAGATGGCAAGGCTACTAAAATAATTATACCATCTGAAATCCAAGGAATTGCAGGGTTAGCCAAATCCATGGTAGAGGTCATAAAGGAATAGAATAGATGTAGTTAGTATCATAGATTGGGGTGCTTAAGGTGTGATATCATGCTTTAGGTGCCCTATTGTATTGATAGCTAATTTGGTGTTTGTTAAGAAAAAGTTAAGAATATATTACTTGATTTATAATTTAGTCGTGTTATATTATACAATGAACTAATAAATAAATGAGCTAATGTGTAAAAGAATTACAGTATTTGTATGTAAAAAGTAGTGGGTGAGTGAATTGAAGTATTTAAAGAGATTATTAATGTCGCCATATTGTATATCAGCATTATTTGCCCTTAAGATGATGATTTATTATGCTCTAATCGAAGTAAATCGTATGGAGATTATTATATTGATTATCAGCATGGCAGTGTGGGGACTTATATTTGTCTTCTTTGGAAGATGCGGTCTAAAGCGTAAACAAGGAATTTTCCTTTTGGTATACAGTCTTTTGAGCCTACTTATGTTTGCTGATACAATGTATTTTAATTACTATAATCAGACAGTGTCGGTGAGACAGCTTTGGCAGGCAAAGGCTGTGACAGCGGTGCCAGATAGCTTTATAGCAACCCTTATTCCTGCAAGCTTTTTATTGCTTGTAGACATTCCCTTTGTATATATGTATTTTAAAAAGTACTCCCAAAAATTTAGTAATATGAAGCCTGTTTACCATAGGGAGCTTAAGATAGGCTTTTATCTAGTAACAATTCTTATACTAACCATGATAGCCAATCCTTTTAGCTCTGCCGCTATTGCCAGAGTTAACAGTATGGAATTCTTTACAAGCCATGTAGGGGATATCTATGAGACTATTTCTGATAAACTTGCTAAGAGTGAGATGGATGAGGAAGAGATACTTGAGGTGGTTGCCGATCAGACTCAAGAGCCACCAATAAGAGCTAAATATCATGAGCTAGGAAAAGGAAAGAACCTAGTGGTTGTACAGTTGGAGGCCTTTCAGGACTTTGTAATAAATAGTCAATACAATGGGCAGGAGATTACTCCAAATTTAAATAAGCTTATAAAGAAGGACACCATTTACTTTGATCAATACTATTCAAATACAGGGAAGGGCAATACTGCTGATGCTGAGTTCTCGTCACTAAATAGCCTCTATCCCTTAATAGATGGAGAGATATATCGTCTATATGAGGATAATACCTTCCGTGGACTCCCCTGGCTGATGAGGGAGCAGGGTTATAGGACCTTAGCAGTGCATGGATATGAGGGGGAGTTCTGGAATAGGGAAGCTGCATATCCATACCAGGGTTTTGAGGATTATATCAGTATGGAGGACATGAAGCAGGACGAAATCATTGGGATGGGCATATCAGATAAGTCAATGTTTAGCCAGCTAGTTCCTATACTAAAGGAACAGGACTCACAATTCTTTTCATTTGTAATAACCTTAACCAATCACCATCCATATATTTTAGATGAGAAATATCAATCCTTAGAGCTTCTAGAAGAGGATAAGGACACAAAGTTTGGTTCATATCTTCAAACAGTACGATACACGGATGAAGCCATCGGGCAGTTTATTTATGATTTGAAGGCGGCCGGCCTATATGATAATACAGTAATCGCCCTATATGGAGACCATCATGGTTTAAATTGTGGAATGGATGATGTCAAGGAAAGTGTAAGTGCTTTTATAGGTAGGGATTATGACTATGATGAGATGCTAAATGTTCCAATGCTTATTCATATACCAAACAGTAATATAAATGAGACAATTCATACCAGTGGAGGACAGATTGATTTTCTACCTACAATAGCTAATATTATGGGACTAAATCTAGATGATACATTGTATCTAGGTCAGGATTTAGCTAATGCAAGCGAGGGTTTTGTGGCATTTACAACCTATCTTTTTGAAGGGTCCTTCGCAAATAATGATGTCATCTTCCAGATATCAAGAGAAGGAGTGTTTGAACATAGCCGGGCCTGGTATATTGGCACAAATGAAGAGGCTGATGTATTACAGTATAAAGATGAATATGAAAAAGCGCTTCTGCTAAAGAAGACCTCAAAGGAAATCCTGGAACAAAACCTCATGGAAAAGGATATAAGCATACAGTAATTCCTATACTGCCCTAGTAACATAAAAATTGTTACTGGGGCAGATTTTTTCTTGACATTATCCTTGCTTTGCATTAATGTATAAATACACGCATAATATTTATAAATATAAACTGGCAATAGGAGGAAGAGGTATGAATTTGAGGGGGCGTAGCTTTCTTACACTGAAGGAATATTCATCTGAAGAGATAGCATATTTACTAGATCTAGCTATGAAGCTAAAGGAGAAAAAAAAGAAGGGTATACTAGGAGACAGTCTTAAGGGAAAGAATATAGCTTTAATATTTGAAAAGCCATCCACAAGGACCAGATGCGCCTTTACCATAGGCTGTATTGATGAAGGGGGGCATCCTGAGTATTTAGGTAGCGAGGATATCCAGCTTGGTCATAAGGAAAGCATAGAGGATACGGCTAGAGTTCTAGGAAGAATGTTTGATGGAATTCAATTTCGTGGATTTTCCCATGAAAATGTGGAAAAGCTAGCTAAATATAGCGGTGTACCGGTATGGAATGGTCTAACTGACAGCTATCATCCTACACAAATTCTAGCTGACTTCTTGACATTAAAAGAGCAGTTTGGTAAGCTTGAGGGGTTAAAACTGGTGTATGTAGGAGATGGCCGAAACAACATGGCAAATAGCCTTTTGATTGGATCATCCAAGATGGGGATCAATATCACCATCCTATCACCAAAATCATTGTGGCCCCATGAGGAGCTTATCAATATGTGTAGGGAATATGCACAGGTTTCTGGAACTAGCATAGAAATTACTGATAATGTCCAAGCGGTAGAAGGAGCAGATGCCATCTATACTGATGTCTGGTGTTCCATGGGCGAAGAGGCTTTGGCAGCAGAGCGAATTCAATTACTAAAGCCCTATCAGGTGAATGACCAGCTTCTTGCTAGGACAGGGAAAGCTCATACAATAGTTCTACATTGCCTTCCAGCAGTCAAGGGAAATGAAATAACCTATGATGTCTTTGAAAGATTTAGTGATCAAATATTTGACCAGGCAGAGAATCGTATGCATACTATAAAGGCAATAATGGTGGCTACATTATCACAATAAACAATCAAATTATAAGGAGCTAGCCTATGTATCAGGATAGAGTTGTTCTGTGTGCAAGTAGTGCCTATGAAAAGAAGTATTATTTTAATGAGGATTTTCAAGCACTTCCAGAACAGATTAAACAGGAGCTACAAATAATGTGTGTTTTATATACCGAGGATGTGGGTGGTTTATTATCCTTGGAGTTTGACGAGGAAGGAAATCTACTTCTTAAGGTGGATGTAGACGAAGGGGACTTTTACTTTGATGAAATTGGAAGTGCTCTTAAAATAAAGGAAATACAAAGAACTAAGAAAGAGCTCCTAGAAGCCCTTGAGATGTTTTATAAGGTGTTTTTTCTGAATGAGGATGTATCAAATTTATTATAGCTAAAGATAAGCGATATATAAGTGTTATGTTACACCAATAGAAGAAAGGCTGGTTATGTATATGATATTAGTAATGGATGTGGGAAATACAAACATTACCATGGGTGTATTTGATGGGAATGATATAAAAGCGAAATTTCGTCTGACTACTCAGATTAATAGAACATCAGATGAATACGGACTATTTATAGCCGATCTTCTGAACCTGAGGGGGATAAAAATGGATGATATAGATACTGTAGCAATATCATCCGTTGTGCCTAGGGTAAATTACTCTCTTGAGTCCGGAATTAGGAAGTATATTGGCCTAGTGCCATTAAATATAGGTGTAGGCACTAAAACTGGTATTAAGATCCCAATACCAAATCCCAAGGAAGTTGGAGCGGACAGGGTAGCCGATGCCGTTGGGGCATATGAGACATATGGTGGGCCAGTTCTCGTAGCTGATTTTGGAACGGCAAATAAATATGATCTTATCACAGAGGATGGTTCCCTAATAGCGGCAGTTACCAGCCCTGGCTTAAAGATGTCTGCTAATGCAATGTGGGCTGATACAGCCAAGCTTCCAGAGGTAGAGATTGCTCTTCCTGATACTATACTGGCAAAGGATACTGTGACCAGTATTCAAGCTGGGTTAGTGTTTGGTTGTATAGGACAGACAGAATATATAATAAAAAGAATGATTAAGGAAGCTGGCCTAAATAAATGCACTGTAGTAGCTACAGGTGGATTAGGTAGAATTATTGCAGAAAATACCGATGTAATTGATATATATGATCCTAACCTGCTACTGAAGGGTTTAAAATCAATTGCCGATAAGAATAGTAATATTAGATAAGTGGATTGGAGCGTTTTATGAGCTTTCGTATAGGAAATGTTGAGATAAAAGGAAAATTAAGTCTTGGTCCAATGGCGGGGGTAACTGACCTGCCATTTCGTTTATTATGTAAGGAAAAAGGTGTTGACTTAGTATATACAGAGATGGTAAGTGCTAAGGGTATTAGATATAATAACAAGAATACCAAGGATCTTTTAGCTGTTAGTAATTATGAGCGCCCAGTGGCTATACAGCTTTTTGGATCAGAGCCGGATATATTGGCCGATGCAGCCAAACAGATTGATCATATGAATTTTGATATTCTTGATATCAACATGGGCTGTCCAGTACCAAAGGTGGTAAATAACGGTGAGGGCTCTGCTCTTATGAATAACCCAGGCCTAGTGGCTGAGATTGTATATAAGGTATCAAAAGCAACAGATAAGCCAGTTACAATAAAGATTCGTAAGGGCTTTACCAAGGATAGTATAAATGCAGTAGAAATCGCAAAGATTGCCGAGCAAAATGGAGCTAAGGCTATAGCAGTTCATGCTAGAACCAGAGAGCAGTTTTATAGCGGTAGGGCGGATTGGGATATAATAAGGCAGGTTAAGGAGGCTGTGTCCATACCGGTAATAGGAAGCGGAGATGTTGTAAGTCCTATGGATGCAAGTGATATGCTTGCCCAGACTGGATGCGATGGGATTATGATAGCTAGAGGAGCAAGGGGTAATCCCTGGATATTTGAGCAGGTAAAGACTTATCTAGATCATGGGGTTATTAAGCCTAAGCCTGAGTATACTGAGGTAATGGAGCTGATTCTACGCCATGCCAAATTAGCTATTCAGCATAAAAGTGAATATACTGCTATAAGAGAAATGAGAAAGCACGTGGCTTGGTATACATCAGGTTTTCCTGGTTCAGCAAAATTTAGAAATCATATAAATGAAATTGAGACTATAGGTGATTTGAAATCCCTATTGATAGAGTATCAGCTAAGTCTTCATAATTAGGACAAATCATATCTTTGGATTGATAGAGAATATTATTGGTAAAACTGACGAATAATATGGAAGCATTTTATATTTACTGACAGATATGACGAAATTATATATTAATCTAAAAAAGTAGTTGATTTTTTCAAAATTTGGAGTATAGTATACTTACTGGAAAGACAGATGTCTGCCCTACAAGAACAGAGCGGGAGGAATGATATGGAAAAATTGAGAGTGGGTATCCTTGGAGGTACCGGAATGGTAGGACAGCGATTTATATCCCTACTTGATAACCATCCTTGGTTTGAGGTGGTTTTAGTGGCGGCAAGTCCCAGAAGTGCCGGCAAGACTTATGAAGATGCAGTGGCTGGTAGATGGAAGATGACCACGCCTATGCCAGATAGTGTAAAGGGATTGATTGTTAAGAATGTAAATGATGTATCTGAGGTAGCCGCTAGCGTTGATTTTGTATTTAGTGCAGTGGATATGACCAAGGATGAGATAAAGGCAATTGAGGAGGCGTATGCAAAGGCTGGAACACCTGTAGTGTCCAACAACAGCGCCCATAGATGGACTCCTGATGTTCCAATGGTTGTGCCTGAGATGAACCCAGAACATCTTGATGTAATTGAAGCGCAGAAGAAACGTCTCAGAACAGATAGAGGATTTATTGTAGTGAAACCAAACTGCTCTATCCAAAGCTATGCTCCCGCATTACATGCTCTTAGGGAGTATATGCCTAAGGTAGTCGTAGCCACCACCTATCAAGCAATATCTGGTGCAGGAAAAAACTTTACCGACTGGCCTGAGATGGTGGACAATGTAATTCCATATATCGGCGGAGAAGAGGAAAAGAGTGAGCAGGAGCCTCTAAGGATTTGGGGTAAGGTAGAGGACGGAGAGATTGTCAAGGCTGAAGGGCCGATTATCACAACTCAGTGTATTCGTGTACCTGTTACAGACGGACACACAGCAGCTGTATTTGTCAGCTTTGAGAAAAAGCCTTCTAAGGAGGATATCATTAAAGCTTGGAATGAGTTTAAGGGAGCGCCGCAGGAGCTAGAACTTCCAAGTGCTCCAAAGCAGTTTCTTAAGTATTTCGAAGAGGACAATCGACCTCAGGCAAAGCTTGATAGGGATTATGAAAAGGGAATGGGTGTGACCCTGGGAAGGCTCCGTGAAGACAGTGTATATGACTATAAATTTGTAGGCCTATCCCATAATACTGTCCGTGGTGCTGCTGGTGGAGCTGTATTGATTGCTGAACTATTAAAAGCGCAGGGATATATTACAAAGAAATGAGAAGGTTTAATATAATATAAAAAGTGCCAAAGATCTTTAATAGTGTAAACTATTTAAGGCCTTTGGCACTTTAACTTCTTCTGCTGTTCATATAACAGGTTTATATACTATTCACTAAATAGAAATCGTATGAATTTTGCAGCATTTTGTTTATGATTAGCATTGGCCACAATTCCAAGAATAACAGGGTCATCTGACTTATAGGAATGCTCCTTATAAAGCTTAGTATCTTCTAGATATATCCCATAGGCCGCAACCTTAGGATTATCAGCGGTAGCACCCAGATAGAATTTGTCAGTCAAAGAACTATACAAATCGGTGGGTAGATGATCTGATAAGGGGGTAAAGAAATCATTTTCTACATAGTTAGAGAATTCCGACAAAGGAGCAATTACAAGATCAATCTCAGTAGCCGCCAGATACACAGCAAAAGTCTGGCGCATGCCTGATGCATAATCACTTGTTCCATTAAAATAAAAACTATGATTAAATACCACTTCCTCTGACGAAGAATCAAGCTCCAAGGCTTCGGTGACCTTCTCCTTGTACTCATCCCAAATCTGTGGCTCTACTGTATTATTTATAATGGCAGTATATAGCCTGGTTTCTACCTTGGGTTTTATAAATGTATATATGATATAAAAGATAAAAGCAACTATTAAGATAGTAAACAGAGCATGATATCTATAGTAATCCCAAAGGTAGGATATCTTTTTTTTCAAGGGCATATCCTTAAGCTTTTCTTTTTCGGATTGTCTCTTATGCTTCTGGTAAATTGCTGCATCTTCTCCCAATCGTGTGTTTTTAGGCATAGCTTCCTCCAAATAAAATATTCATGGTATACATATTATATCAAGGCAATTGTAATCATTGAATAGTGTACCATATGCAAAGGCAGAAAAAAAGAAAATACTTATTAAAATTATATTAAATCAAAAACTACCGTATCGAGCTGATACGGTAGTTATTATCAGTGGGGATTACCCCCTTATCTAATAATATCAATTTCTATCTATTTTAGAAAAGTGGAAGTAATCCACCTAATAGGCCTCTTAAATCCACGCCCAGTCTGTCAGATAGAGAGGATAAATATCCTTCAATATCTACAGTTAATGCATAGACTTCTGCTTCGGTAGATAAGTCATAGATATTTGCATTACTGTCCAGCTTAGGGATTGAGAAATTTTTAATATATTTTGTTGATGTTTCTAGGGTTACAAGGGAGGATTTACCCATATTAAGCATAATGTTAAATAACTGCTCATCTTCCTTGACGTCAAAATCTAATTCAATTTCCATACCCATCATTTCATAGGATGAAAATCTGATATTTCCATAGGTATATAGGTGTTTGTTTTTTATGGCTGTCTTGACCCCGCCATATACAAAATCTATCTCAGCTGGGCCAGAACTCATTGAATCTACCTTGAGCTTGCCTGATCCTGTGTAAGCCCCATTCTCTATAGAATGGCTTCCTGTTACATAGATTCCGCCCATTTCAAGCTCATTACTAATATAGAACTCATAGGCACCTTTATTGTTCTGTTCAACATTAAATGAGTTGATGCTGACACTGTCCTCGTAATGACCAATAAATTCGATTTTACGACCAAGGATTTTTCCATCAGCGCCAACATAGAGGAGCATTTTGATGATTTCTTCATTATCTGTTAGCTTATCCATAGATAACTGGATATTCTCCATGGCCATATCTATTGTCTCAAGGTATTCTTCCCTAGTAACATCAAATAGGGGCAGTAAGTCCAGTATATATTCATCGTTTTTTGCTTCATCTAATATCTTAGTATAAATCTTCATAAGGGTCTCAGGATAGATGGTTACAGTTAGTTTATTGGCTTCAGTTGTTATATTACCAACAACTAGCTTCTCATTCTTGGTCAGCTTCACATCATCTATTTCATTGGTAATAATCTTTGTATAGCGTTTGATAAATTCACCGGTACTATCAGAGGATAGTTTATCTACAAGCTCATTATATCTATCTAAATCAATATCATCCATACCATAATCACTCATATCAAGTGATTGACTTAGGTAGGCGGAGCTTAATTCTGGCAGTCGGATAAGTAATTCCTTTGCGGCATTATCAACAAATAACTCTCCCGAGATGATCTCAAGATCATTGAGATTTAGCTTAATTTTTTGATAACTGTCCTTATCACTATTGGCGGATACGATATCGAATCCTAAAGAATCTAGTGGTATACCTACTAAAGCCTCCATATCACTGATGGACATACCTGCAAAATTCTGAAGCAAAGCTCCCACTGTGTCCTTATCATATGATAGCTTTGCAGATGCTTCTGTTGCTATGTTTTTATTATCTTTACTCAATTTCAGGAAAGCAATTGATTTGTCAACAGAACTTTCTATGGATTTGTTTTCTATATGAGCATAGTAATCTTTTGGACTTTTTATTAGCATATCAACGGAGTTTCTTATTGTATCACTAAATCCATAAGCAGTAGCGGCGGTTACCAATAAAATAACTAAAGTAAGGAGCATAGCTAAAAGAGGTTTTTTTCTTGACTTCTTCTTTGGCGGTAATTCGTATTGGCTACTATACTCACTATTGGTTTCTTGCTGATTATTCTGACTATATTGAGAATAATCTACTTCAAGGTTTTGTACTTGTGGATTATAGGCATCCTGCACTTCGTTGGACTCCCAATATGTAGAGCCCTCCTCAGCTTGGTTATGTTGGTTTGCTTGATTTAATGAATTATCATTAGTTTGATCTTGGCTTTTTTCGCCAAGATTATTGCTTTTATCATTCATGATGTAATCCTCCTTGTCTATATAATAAGCGTAGTTACTTATTTATCATGTTATTCAGAGTATAGTTAAACATATGGTGAATGTCAATTAAAAACTTTATCATACTTATTTTTCTAGAATGTGGGTTTATGCAGTTTGGTCCAAGCAGGAATAAGTTGAAATACAAAATCATGTGTAATATAATAGGAATAATTGAGAGTGTATAGATAAATATTTTACTAATAATTAATAAGGGAGGATAACACCTCCGTTGTTAAGCATATAGAAATTTTAATTAATAATGGAGGTAAATCCTCCGTTGATAATATTATATATAAATTAATTAATAAGGAGGATTAGAATGAAATACGGTTTTTTTGATGACGTTAACAGGGAATACGTTATAACAACACCACAGACACCATATCCCTGGATTAACTACCTGGGTTCGGAGGATTATTTTTCCTTGATATCGAACACGGCCGGAGGTTACAGCTTTTTTAAGGATGCGAGACTAAGGAGGATAACACGTTTTCGTTATAATAATGTTCCCTTGGATCTGGGGGGCGGGAAATATTATTATATCAATGATGGGGGAGAGGTTTGGTCACCAGGCTGGGCTCCAGTCAAAAAAGATTTGGAAAA
>JAAYPG010000131.1 GCA_012519905.1 Clostridiales bacterium
GGACTTAAAATCCTGCGGGACTCAACTCCCGTACCGGTTCGATTCCGGTCGCCGGCATTACACTTTTATAAAATATGTGTGCTTAGCTCAGCTGGATAGAGCGTCTGGCTACGGACCAGAAGGTCGGGGGTTCGAATCCTCTAGCACACAATAAAGCCTTATGCATACACAGTGTTGTGTATGTATAAGGCTTTATTGTATTCTAGACAAAAATTAATATAATCTTAATTTACCCATTGATATATATGTGTTAAAATAGACCAAAGAAACTTGCAAGAATAATCAAGAGTATATAAATGAATTATCGACCCAAACCCATGGCACAATAGCAAGATTGGAGGTTATAATGAGCAAAAATGAATTTTTGAATTTATTAAGACAATCCTTAGAGGGCGAAGTAGATAATAGTATTATCGAGCAAAGTATCAGATTTTACAATGAGTACATTAGCTCTCAATCAGATAAAAGCGAAGAAGAAGTTATTAAAGAGATTGGCGATCCAAGACTAATAGCCAAGACAATTATTGAAACTGAGAATGCTTCAAATAGAGATAATTTTAATACTTATAGTAATAGAAGTGATTATAATAGCTATGCCAATGATAATGATAATTCTAGATCTTCGAATTATAATAAGGTTTATCATATAAAGTGGTATCATATGGTTGTAATTGTATTGGTTCTACTATTCTTAATTACATTCTTGGTTAGACTAGGATGGTTACTATTTAGGTTGTTTTTTGCATTTCTTATGCCAATTATAATTATATCACTTTTGTTTTGGGCAATATTTAAAAAGAGGTAGACAAAAAAGGTGGACTAGTAGGTTGGAGCCTACTTGATATAAAGTGAAACGACCGCAAGGGGGAGCCAAGCGGTCGTTTCGATGAGGGGAGTATAAATAATTAATAAGGGGTTATAAGTGCACAGGAATACATCTGCGCACTTTAATATTATAGTATAAATGTCTTTACAATGCAAGGTCAATTTTTCTTGTAGCCATGACAAAGGTTGATTTTCTAGTATTTTTAATAAGATGTTATTAAAATAAGTAAAAAAATAACAGTTAAGTTTCCTAATGAATATTTCTATCAAATAAACAAATAATAATGTGTGCAATATCAATTAATATATTTAGGAGGCTCATAATGAATAACAACAATTCTAGAAACAGTAATAGTAATAATCAAACATCCAATGTAAGAAATACAAAAAATAACACATCAAATAATAACAGTAGAAATGCAAACAATGCTAACACAGGCAGAAATGCAAACAATACCAACAATACCAGTAATATAGGAACTAAGGATTATACTACAGGAACCAGCCGCAATGCAAGTGGAACAAGATGCAACGATTCAACATCTAGGAACACAAATACAAATAGATTTAGAAATTTTGATGATACAGAAAACAATTACTAATCTGTAGCTTGTTTTAGTAGGGTAGGCGCAATTTAGCCTACCTTATTTTTATATCTTATGATATTAGAAATATCACTTCCTAATAATCTTGGGTAATATCAAAATAATTTTGTCGGAATATAATGTATCGAGAGGATAAATAATAGTACCATTATATTACTATTAGGAAAGGAAGTGACAGTACAGAATGTCATTTGATACTATTAAAGCTAACGATGTAGCTAAATACATTGGTCGTCAAAATGTATTAATTATAGATTTACGAAGTTATGAGGACTATATAAACGGTCATATTCCCACGGCAATCAATATACCTTATGAAAACTTAGAACAGGAGAGACATAAACTAAACAAAGATAACTTGTTGATACTTTATTGTGATAGGGGGCACATTAGCCTTATGGCAGCCAGAGATTTAATGAAGTATGGATATCATATAAAAAGTATGTATGGCGGTATTAGAGCCTATTATGGTAGACTGGTGTAGGATGTTTAAAATCATTGACTGTATAGATAATAAACATTACAATGCTTATAGAATGAATAATGAAGGTATACTATACTAGGAGGAAATAATGAAAAGATACGAATATATATCACCATGTCATTTTGGCTTGGAGGCTGTCTTAAAAAGAGAAATTACAGACCTTGGATATGAAATAACAAATGTAGACAATGGAAAGGTAAGCTTTACTGGGGATATTAGTGCTTGCGCAAGGGCAAATATGTTCCTTAGAACTACTGAGAGAGTATTAATGAAGGTAGCGGCATTTAAGGCGGAGACCTTTGATGAATTGTTTGAGAAGACCAAGGCTATTCCATGGGAGGAATACATTCCAAAGGATGGTAGGTTCTGGGTTAAGAAGGCGAATTCAGTTAGTTCAAAGCTTTTTAGTCCTTCTGATATACAATCCATAATAAAAAAAGCTATAGTTGAAAGAATGAAATCAATATATAAGGTAGACTGGTTTGAGGAAAGCGGTAGTTCTTATCCTCTTAGGGTAACTATTATGAAGGATGAGGTTACTATAAGTCTTGATACATCTGGTGAGTCCCTACATCGTAGAGGGTATCGCAAACTAACAAGTAAGGCTCCAATTACGGAGACATTAGCAGCGGCATTGATAATGCTTACGCCTTGGAACAAAGATCGTATTCTAGTGGATCCTTTCTGTGGGAGTGGAACTATTCCCATAGAGGCGGCTTTATTAGGAGCTAGGATAGCGCCTGGAATACAGAGAAGCTTTCTTGCTGAGACCTGGTCTAATTTGTTTACTAAAGATATTTGGGCTAGGGTAAGAGAGGAAGCGCATAGTCTAAAGCTCACAGATGTTGAGATGAATATTCAGGGATATGATATAGATGGTGAAATAATAAAAGCCGCCAGGCAGAATGCAAGACTCGCTGGTGTAGATCATTTGATACATTTTCAGCAAAAGCCGGTATCAGAACTTAGTAGTAGTAAAAGATATGGTTTTATTATAACAAATCCTCCATATGGAGAAAGAATAGAGGAGCAGGAGAATCTCCCAAGGCTATATTCAGAAATAGGTAATGTTTTTAGTGCATTGGACTCTTGGTCCTACTATATTATAACGGGTTATGATGATGCAGAGAAACATATAGGGAGAAAGGCAAATAAGAATAGAAAGATATACAATGGAATGATGAAGACCTATTTTTATCAATACATGGGGCCAAAGCCGCCAAAAAGATAATATATCATCAAATAGGTGCTGTTGCGAGTATTTTGCAACAGCACCTTTTATGTAATAAAAAAGTTATTTAGATATTTTTTGATATCCAGTGAATTATATCTGAATAAACCTCTTGGTTATTTAATTCGTTTAATAATTCGTGTCTGCAATCAGGATACAGCTTGTAGGCAATATTAGTAAAGCCAAGCTTTTTATAGGTTGAAAGAAGCCTTTTAACATCCTTGCCATAACCACCAACTGGGTCTTTTTCGCCGCTAATTACGAATATAGGGAGATCGGATCTTGTCATACGAATTAGCTTCTTATTTGAGGCATATGATGTTATTTTCAACAGGTCATTATAAAATGATGCTGTACATACAAATCCACAGTAAGGATCATGAATATAAGCTCCTACGACTGGATTGCTTCTTGTTAACCAATCAAATGCAGTTCGATCAGCTAGTTTGGTATATTTCTTGCTTCCGAACAATAGGTTCTTTAAAAAAGGGGAGATATATTTAGGGCCTTTTATCTTTTTTACCAGTGAGGTAATTAGCAATCCAGCAATGAGAAGATTTCTTGTAGGATAAGCGGTACCACATAATATTACTCCGTTATATTTATCATAGGTTTGGATTAGATTACGTGCAATCAAAGAGCCCATACTATGTCCGAATAAGAAGAACTTGTTAGCTCGATTATTCTGCTCAATATATTGACTTACTGTAATCGCATCATCTATAACAAGCTGATAGCCTTTATGATTAGAGAAGAAGCCTAGTTCACTTAATTTCTTGTCAGTACCATGGCCTCTATGATCATATATAAACACATCAAAACCATTGTCTACTAGGTACTGTGCAAATGAAGTATATCGTTTTTGATGTTCAGCCATACCATGTAATATCAATATACTAGCCTTTGGCATTTTTGAACCGCTAAAATAAGTAAGCTTTGTTATATAGCCATCCTTTTGTTTGATTGTTATATAATTGATAGCCTTCATAATCTTATACCCCTATTCATTTTAACAGTCAATGTGAATGAGTTACTATACTATTATATAGATTTTACTCTAAAAAAGCAATAATTAACAGTGGTTATATTCTGCATATTTCAACAAATTCAGATGAAGTATACAAAATTACATTGTTAATAGTGTAAAATTAATATATAATCTTTATAAAGATTGTTAATCTATGTCACTATATGCTTAGGGGGAAGCATTTTGGAGAAGGCATTTTTAAAGAAAACAGCTATTCAGAGCGTAGCAATAATGCTAGGTGTCATTATGTTGTCATTTGCCATAGAACAGTATAACAGTGTGGCTATTAAGGCAAGTAATAATGAGGATATAAGAACTATTGAACAGGCTGAAATTCAGAATGATTATCAAGACTTACCTAAGGAAGCTAAGGTTCAGGTAGTAGACACATTAGCTGCAATAGAAACATTAGAGGAGCCCCGCCTTATATTTACTGGTGCGGAAACCAATGTTAATAATGACATCTTAAAGCAGCTGGGTGATAAATATATCGTGATTAGAAAGCCTCATGGAGAAGCATTTCAAATTACTATGGAGGATATTTATATTACAAAAAACCTTAAGCTAAATATTACTGGCCATATGGATGAAATACCCGATGTAAGTTTTATAGGGAGGGTAAACGGTAAAGATATATATATAGGTGAACCAGAATACTTAGAAAATGAAATCTTGGAACAGGAAGATGATGGTACAGTAAGCACAATAATCACTAGAGATTATGGAAATGACCCTGTGAATGATATATCGATAAGTAACCTAATAAACGACAAGGGACAAAGCGAGCTGGAGCTTATGCTTTTACTAGACCATGTTTATGTTCATATTCTATATGAGGATGAATTTTACTATTATATTGACTTAAAAAAACCAAAGGATGTCTATGATAGGATCATTGTTATAGACGCAGGACATGGTGGTAAGGACCCTGGAGCAATCTCTAGGGATGAACTTACTTATGAAAAGGAGATTAACCTAAATATACTATTAGAATTAAAGAAGCACCTAGATAGGGATAATATAAAGGTTTATTATACTAGACTTTTGGATAATACTATATTTCTAAGACCGCGGGTTACTTTAGCAAATGATGTAGATTGTGATTTCTTTATTAGTATTCATAATAATGCCAATAAATCATCCCGAGCTAATGGAACAGAGATATTGTATTATAATCAGGTCAGCAAAAATATTAGCATAAAGGACATGGCTAAAATATTTTTAGATGAAATAACAAAAGTCATACCTCTAAAGAATAACGGACTTATGCAGATGAAGGATGATGATATATTTATTCTAAGTAATGCCACGGTTCCAGCTATTCTTATAGAATGTGGATATATGAGTAATAATAAGGATCTGGAATATCTAAAGAGTAAAGCGGGGCAACTAGCATTTGCAGAAGGAATATATAAGGGGATATTACGCGCCTATGAGGTGTTTATGCCTTATATGGAAGCTGAAGAATGATTGAGGACATAATATGAGAAGAATTATATTTGCCACTTCTAATGAAGGAAAAATGAAGGAAATTAGAGAAATATTAATGGGCATGGATATTGAGCTTTTATCTCTTAAGGATGCAGGTATAGATATAGATATAATAGAGGACGGATCAAGCTTTGAGGAAAATGCCATTATAAAAGCAGAAGCAATCTGTAAATTAACTGGAGAGATTGTCTTGGCCGATGATTCAGGGCTAGAGATTGACTATTTGGATAAAGCTCCAGGTATATATTCTGCAAGGTTTCTAGGGGAGAATACGCCCTATTTAGAAAAGAACACCTATATTATTGAGCAGCTAAAGAACATTCCAAATGATAAAAGGACTGCAAGGTTTGTATGTACAATTGCCTGCTCGTTTCCGGGCCAGGACACAATAACTAGAACAGGGATCATTGAAGGATATATTGCTGATAAAATAAGCGGATCCAATGGCTTTGGGTATGATCCAATTTTTTATGTACCTGAATACAAGTGTACGACAGCTGACATGCCTGCAGAGCTTAAAAACAAAATAAGCCATCGTGCAAAAGCCTTAGAGGCAATTAAGGAAGTATTGACAGAGCATTTAGACAACAGATAAATTCAGGAGATATTAGATGAAGGTACTGATAGTAAGCGACACCCATGGTAAAAATAATTATTTAATTCAGACATTAGAAAAGGTTAGCCCTATTGACTTATTGATTCATCTGGGCGATCTTGGGGGTAGCGAGAACTTTATTAAATCAATGGTGAATTGTCCTGTGGAGATGATATCCGGCAACAACGACTATTTTAATGGGCTAGCTAAAGATAAAATCATTAAGATTGGCAATTATTCTGTTTATTTGACCCATGGACATAGATACGGAGTATATTATAATACCGATATGATTAAAGAGGCGGCCAGGGCAAGACAAGCTGATATAGTTATGTTTGGTCATACACATATTCCGATGATTGATCTAATGGATGATATCTGGGCGATTAATCCTGGCAGCCTGTCACTACCAAGGCAAAGAAACAGAATTCCAACATATATTATTATGGATATTGATAAAAATGGAAAGGCTCATTTTACTTTAAATTACTGTTCCAACTAGGTTAAAATTCCAAATTTCCAGCAAATTGGTCACTTATTACATTAAAATGTATTATATTCAAATTAAAGCTTAATTACCATACTTTTGTACAAAAAAACATAAAAAAAGATGTTGACAATAAGGGAAGGCTATTATATAATAAATCTTGCGTCACGGCTGGAACCGGCTATAAGCCTTGAAAATGCACAGTATTCGGTACGCTAATATGTTAACAGTTACAACGGTGAATAATACTTGGTACCGTATAAAAAGTTGATCGGGGTGTGGCTCAGTTTGGCTAGAGTGCTTGATTTGGGATCAAGAGGTCGCAGGTTCGAATCCTGTCACCCCGACTTAAGA
>JAAYPG010000132.1 GCA_012519905.1 Clostridiales bacterium
TAATAGTGGGTGCATTTTAAAATAAAGTTCATTTTATACCGAAAAAGACGAAATTTGAATTTTCAGTTATTATTCTTTCCTGAGCTTTACAATATTAGCGGCACTGCGCCTGCGGCTATCTTCAATCGCTGCGTAGTGCTTTTTGGTTGTGTTGACATCCTTATGGCCCAGAACATCGGCTACTAGATAGATATCACCGGTTTCTCTATATAGGCTGGTGCCATAGGTACTCCTAAGTTTATGCGGTGTGATTGTCTTTAGCTTAGTCACTCCTTGAGAATATTTCTTCACAAGGTTTTCAACTGATCGTACCCCCAGTCTTTTCATTTGCATGGATAGGAAGAGAGCATTTGTATGGCCTTCCATAGGAATCAGCCTTTTTCTTTCTTCGAGATAGTCAAGTAAGGCTTCTCTTACTTCTTCTCCAAAATATACGACGACCTCGTTTCCGCCCTTACGCCTTATCTTTATTCCGTTATTATTAAAATCCACATCATCTATATCCAGACCTACACATTCTGACACACGGATTCCTGTGCCTAGCAGAAGAGTCATTAGTGCTAAGTCGCGGCTCTTTGTCTTGGAATGAAATCTCATTTGTGTCTTTGTAAGATTCTCTGGGTTCTCAACCTCATCCAAAAGTAGAGCCACCTCATCAGGTTCCAAACGTACTATTTCCTTATCATGAAGTTTTGGCACACTAACTAAAGAAGCGGGATTGGTCTCGATAATTCTTTTCTTATAAAAATAGTTATAAAAGCTTCGCAAGGATACTAATTTTCTCTTTTTACCATTCTCGCGATTAATATACTTTTTATTATCTGATTTATAATAGTTAAGATAGTCTAAATATTCTTCAATATCAAGAGGTGTCAACTCATCAAGCACCTCAACTTTAAGACTGGTGATAGGAGTATCTTTATATGTAGGATTGCTAGTAGTCAGGAATTCGAAAAACACCCCCAAATCATATGCATAAGCTATCCTTGTTCTTGATGATGTGGTTGGTTCAATTCCCCTAAAGAAGTCTTTGCAAAATCTTGGAAGATTTTCAAGCAGTCTCCGTAGTTTAATTGAATTTTCTATATTTACCTGATCGTGATAGTTTTGTTCCGCCATAATGATTCTCCTTTCGTATAGTTGTACCGGGTACAATTCTGGACTGTACCGGGTACAGATTACTTCCAGCCGGGTATATTGCCTTCCCGTATGGCTGTAAATAGTCTTTCCCGTAGACCAGGGCTGTCCTTATCTAGGTTTTTAATCAGCTGCTTAGCGTATTCACGTTTTGTATAGCCATCAACAGGACAGGGGTTTTTAACAACCGGAAGTTGATAGGCATTTTTGAAGTTTATAATGTCTTGTTCATCAATATATATTAATGGACGAATTAGTGTTATGTCAGATCTGTCTAGGTAGGTAACAGGAGAGAAGCAGTGAAAACGCCCCTCGTATAATAATGACATCAACATGGTCTCAATAACATCGTCATAATGATGGGCGTAGGCTTTCTTGTTACACCCATGTTCCTTAGCCTTGTTGTTGAATGCTCCCTTTCTTAGTTTGGCACATAGTGAGCAGGGATTGCTTTCTTTGCGTTCTTCAAAAAGAATCTCTGCAATATCTGTTTCTACAACTGTATACTGTACATTAAGCTCCTGGCACAATTTTGCTACAGCAGAAAAGTCGGCCTCCTTATAGCCCATACTTACAGTAATAGCTTCTATTTCAAATTTATTAGGGTAAAATCTTCTTAAACCACTTAAGGCGTAGAGCAAGGTAAGACTGTCCTTACCACCGGATACGCCAACTGCAATTTTGTCACCTTCTTCTATCATTTTGTAATCATCAATTGCTCGTCTAGCATATCCCATAAGTCTTTGTAGTTTCATATTGTTGACTAACCTTTCTTTATGTAATTGTAATTCTTATATATTTTATCATATTCTATATAGAATTCAAACAGATTTATCCATTCTATAGTTATAGAACGAAATGTTTCGTTATTGTAACAATTAAAAATGTTTATATTTGATCGCGTCATATATGTTCGATTGCTGTAGAATGAAATTTAATTATATGGAATATTATTACTACATCAGTAAGACATACTAATTAAAGGCTATAATGTTATTTTTAGGAATAGTTTTATAGGTAATTAGTACGATTTTATAATGTTTTTTGCATATAAGATGTAAAAATGCATAAATGACACAGTTTTAACACTTTTTAACACTATTGTAATAAATGTCTTATATAAGAGTTAAGTGCAACAAAATTACTAACAAAAGAGAAACCGGAAAAAAAGATAACTAAAGACTTAGGCATTTGTAGGGAGTGATGACAGAAGATGGATATTTGGTTGCAAAAGATATTTTACAGTACAAAGGATAAAGAGCTTCGGAAAAACCGTATTATAAAGCTGTTGGGAATACTTATAGTAACATTACTTATTTCTAGCATATTTCTACTTATGCAGAAGGATTATGTTAGCGCGGCTTCTGGAGTTAGAATATACAATTACACAACAAAAAAAGAATACACATACACTGATATGCAAATCAAGGTAACCTATGATGGGAAGAAGATTAGTGTAGATAGTACACCAGGATTACTAGAGAATAGTATTGCTTTGGTTTCCTATAAGGATATTTTCGCTAGGTCACCTGTTAAAGCAGAATGTGTATATGATAAGCCAGCGCAGACTGTAACTATATCTAAGTTTGATACAACCATTGTTATGAAGATTGGTAGCAGAACAGCCTATATTAATGGAAAAGCAGTAACTGCTCCAGTGGCTCCTGTAAAGATTAAGTATGTTAAGGAGAATGTTACGAAGATACTTGTTCCATCAAGATTTGTTTTTGAGAATCTAGGATATGACTATACATGGAACAAGAGCACTAGTACTGTTTCTGTAGAGGCTAAGCAGGAACCTTTGCTTCTTACATACAATGATGGTGATAAATTCACCTATAATGGTACCCAGGGTAAGGTTACCATTGATGGAAAAAACATTAATCTTGGTAAAATGCCAAGTATAATTACTAACAACACTGCGATGCTTAGAGCAAAGAGAGTGTTTGCTGATAGTAAGATTAATGCAGATTATAAATATAATTCAAAGGATAAGACAATAACTTTATCAAGAGCTGGTAATAAGCTGGAAATGAAGATAGGAAGTCCGGTTGCCCACCTAAATGGCAGGGCTATTGTTCTTGATACAGCTCCCATGATTGTTACTAATCATGAAACGGGTACATCCTATGTTATGGTTCCAGGAAGTTTTACAGCATCCTGCCTTGGCTTTGACTATCGTTGGGATAGAGATAGTATGACTTCAATCTTAACCTCAAGAGATGACGAGGTGATAGATGATGTTCCCCAGCCTGAAGAAAAGCCCAATGATAAGGATGATACTACTGGAAAGATAGAGGATAAGACCCCTGATCAATCCAAGGACGAAAAGCCTAATCAACCCCAGGACGAAAAGCCTGATCAACCCAAGGACGAAGCACCTGGTCAAACTCAGGACGAAGAACCTGAGTTGGGGGATTCTGCTGTTAAGTGGGATAGGGGTAGAGTTATTTCCAAATGGGAAGCTCCAAAAAAACTAAAAGGTGTAAGTAGTGGTGTTCATAGTATTGATAGTAGCGACAAGGCCAATAGCAACGGATTAATTTACGCTATTAGTAAAGACACTAGCAATACTAAGCAGAATACTGAAACCTTTGTAATTATGGCAAACGCTCCATTTGGCAAAATTACTTCAGAGTTAAAAGGCAGGCAAATTAGCATCAATATAGCTGACACGACTACTGTGGAGCATAACTATCAATTTACCAATGCATTTGAAGGGATGACTAATAATATTCGAGCCTACAATACTGATAATAAGAGTAGTAGGTTGGACTTTCATATTACTTCGGAGAATTTCACCTATGATTTGTCCTTATCTCCTGATAGTCAAACCCTTTATGTAACAATTTATTTTAATAGCTTGAATGAGCTGGTATTAGGAACTAATGATACAATGGATTACCTTACTCTTAAGGGAGATAAGAAGCTTAATGTCATTGTTAATAGAATGTCAGGAATTCTTACAGTAGAATTACCAAGAGTAAAGCAGGGAATAAGTGATTTTTATACTAATTTTTATGAATGTAAAAGTATAAATTTCCTAAATGTATTCCATGCATCTGAAAGTACCTTCATATACATAGGGTTAAAGGATAATAATGAATATTATCTAGTAGAGGAAGATAATAGTTATACCATTATGATTCCAGCAAAAAATAAACCCTTTACCCCGGTTCAGCCAACTATACCCAAGGCTCCTGAAGAACCTGTTGAGACAGAGAAGCCGGTAGTAACACCTGAAAGTCCTGTAGTTGGAGATGGCAAATATGAATTAATTATTCCTAATCCTGCAGGTCTTACTGTAAGTCAGATAAAACATGAGGATCAATATAGCAAGCTAAGATTTGCTATACGCATACCGGGAGACTATGTATCATATTTTGACAATAATAAGATTGTAGTTAATTCAAATGTGATTAAGGATGTAACCGTATTCTTAAATTCTAAATCTGAAACGGAGATTTTGGTGACTACATCAAGACTTCAGGGTTATGAATTGCATACAGATGCTAATAATATCTATGTAAATATAGGTAATCCTAGAGAGATATATAAGAATATTGTGGTCTTAGATCCTGGTCATGGTGGAGCAGCTCCTGGTGCTATCTATAATAATACACGAGAGAAGACCATTAATTTTAAGATCCTATATGAGATAGGTAAGGACTTCTTTAATGCAGACCCTAGCCAGCTAAAGGTTTATTATACCAGAGAATCAGATGTGGATATAAGCTTAGCGGACAGAGCAGCCTTTGCAAAAAAAGTTGGTGCGGATTTATTTGTAAGCCTTCATATGAATGCTAATACCAATAAAACAGTATATGGTACAGAAATTTATTATTCATCAAATAATAATAAGAAAAACCAAGCAGGCCTTAATAGTGAGATCCTGGCAAAGTTGTTCGTAAATAACCTTTCAAGTAGCCTAAAAACCAAGAATCGTGGTATAAGAGCTGCAAGATATACTGTGGTACACAATAATACTGTACCCGCCATACTGATTGAGCTTGGCTTTATGTCAAATAATAGTGATTTTGATAAGATTACTAATCCCACCTTTCAATATAATGCTGCAAAGGAGATCCATAAAACATTATTAGAGGTCTTTGAACTATATCCTACTGGTAGATAATATGGGAGGTTTGATGGTATGAGAGTTCTAAACAAATTATTGTGTATCTGTTTTGTAATGATATATATTATCTTATCCCCCTTGGCGACCATAAGTGTTAGGGCGGCTGAGAATAATGATGAATTTCATGGAATGTGGATATCTTATCTTGAATTCAATGATAGGCTTAAGGACCCTAAAACAGGAGAGCTTGGATTTACCAAGAAGCGGTTTGAGGCTGTAATTGATGAGATGTTTGACCAGGTTGTGGAGCTTGGGATGAATGCTGTTGTAGTACATGTTAGACCCTTTGGAGATGCTTTTTATAAATCAAAATATTTTCCTTGGTCTAAATACATCTCAGGCACCCAAGGAAAGGACCCTGGATTTGATCCCCTAGCATATATGCTAGAGGCAGCCCATGACAGAGGCCTTGAATTTCATGCATGGATTAACCCATATAGAGTATCAAGTGGAACTACAGATCCTAACAGCTTATCTAAGGACAATAGGGCTAGGAAATACATGACCTCTGCCTCTAAGGAAGAACAGCGGAAAGTAATTTCTTATGGAGGGTCCTTGTATTACAATCCCTCTGATATTGGGGTAAGGCTATTAATCCGTAATGGGGTTAAGGAAATAGTTGAAAACTATGATGTGGACGGAATACATTTTGATGATTATTTTTATCCTACCCTGGGTACTAATTATAAGAAGAATTTTGATGCCCCGGATTATAAGCTTTACAAGGATATGTCCAAGGAATATGGTACAAGGGTTCTTTCTATAGAGGATTGGCGTCGTGATAATGTAAATAAATTAGTCAGAAGCATTTACAAGGTTGTAAAGGATGAAGATAATGACATTGTATTTGGCATTAGTCCTGGTGGTTTCTTAGACTATCTGGCTATGGATGATCGTTACTACTGTGATATAGAGACCTGGCTAACAAAGCCTGGATATGTGGATTATATTGCGCCGCAGATTTATTGGTCATTTATTCATTCGAGATTTCCATATGATAAGACATTAGATAGATGGCTGAGCATTCGGACCAATGAGGATGTTAAGGTTTATGTGGGAATAGCCGTATATAAGGCTGGTTCTAACGAAGATGTAGAGTGGAAGAATGATAGTAAAATTCTTAGCAGGCAGATAGAATACACCAGAAATACAGAAGAAGTAGATGGATTCGTTTATTTTAGGCATGATTTCTTCTATAAAAAAGCCACAAAAAAAGGAGTGGAAAATCTTCTTAAGCTAATACCGTAAGCCGGTGCCTAAATAGGCAGGGGCAAAGCTGAATAGTTTTAGAACTAATATAAAGCCTCCTAGTAGATATTTAACATAGAAAATAGTCCTACTGATAGTAATAGTAGGGCTATTTTTTTAACCTTATCTTTTCATGAGCGCCTTAGTAAAGTTTGAATAGCAGGCTTATATATTATGCAAGTGAACGTTTTTAAGACAATTAGTACTTTTTACCTAAAGGATTACCCCATTTTTCCTTCAAGTTATTACGAAACTATTAATATGGTGGAATAACGACTAACGAAAGGAGAACAAACCATGAAGAAAATATTATGTATTATTCTTACCGCAGTATTATCATTTTCCATTATAACTCCAGCATATGCTGCTAGAGATAATAAGGGGAAGAATGAAAAGCACCAGAAACATCAAGCTGATAAGCTTAAGAAGAAGGAGAAGGAAAAGAAGGAACCAAAGAAGCACAAGCCTAAGAAGGTTGAATTCAAAATAAAGAAATCACCGGTAATCAAGCATGGAAGATATAAGCTTCCAACCACTCCTGTAACAAAAGGGCTTATTCCATCAGGTGGCCAGGTGACTGTGAAGCTTTATAATGCCAATAATGATGTGGCCGTAAGTAAGTCTGGTCCAACACTAAAGGTAGACTATATAGCACCTACTTTGACAGAGGTTAGATCAGTAATTTATAATCGCTTTGCTCATCAGCTTTACTTTACAGTAAGCGGGGCTGGAGCAGTAGGTGATATGGTAGATGTTTCGATGATTACTATACATGATCCCGTATTAGGAAAATCCTATCAGTTAACAGCTTCTAAGAATGGGTCCGAAGGATATGTTAATAGCAATGAGTCTTTAGTGGTTACTATTGGGACAGCTGATAGATATAAACTTTCAGGTTTTGAAAACTCTAATATGTATATAACCATTGCTCCCGGCTCATTTATTAAGGATGAGGCAGGAAACGGGTCTGTAAATAGAACAGAGGCAACAACTGTACCTGTTACAGTGATTAAGTAAGCTAGTAAACTGTTTACGCCCCTAAAAATAAAGCTGTATGATTGTCAGTCTAAGTTGAACATAAATGTTCGCTTATGACCTTACAATCATACAGCTATTTATTATGAACGCTTTTCGTCAAAAGCTTACATAGCAAGCTTAGATAATGTGCCAAGGCACATTCTTTGTTCTGGTTGCATTTTGTAGATATCAGTAATATCTGTCTTATCACGGCTCCAGTCTACTAGCATATGCCTTATAATATTGCATAGGGGATAGCTTAAATTCCTTCTTAAAGGTTCGGACAAAGGAAGAATAATCACCAAATCCACATAAAGAGCATACTTCACCAGCCTGCATGCCGCTTTTTATATAGTCCGCCGCCTTAATAGCTCTTTTCTTTTGTATATAATTATAGACTGTAAAACCAGTTTCTTTCTTAAATAGATGCATCAGGTAATATTTGTTGAGAAAGAATTTATTAGAGATGGAGTCAATGGATAAATCGCTATCCAAGTTATTATTAATATGACTTAAAATATTCTCTATTCTGCTGTCATATCGAACATCCTCTATCTTCTTTTTTATATCCATACCAAAGAAAAGTCTATTTATTTTGACTATTAGCTGAATGAATATAGAGTTCTTTAGTATTTCATTTCCAAAGGAGCTGTCATTTATACTTTCCTCCAGATCATCCAAGGTTTGCTGTAATGATGGGATATCAGCCATATTAAGACGTATCATATTCATTTTTCTTTCTGTAGCTAGGGTGAAGCAGTTTTGCAGGTCGCAGTTGTTCCGATTGTGGGCATCTAGAAAATGAGGGTTAAGCCATAGAACAATTCGTTCATAGGCAGTATTGGGGCTTATAATGGGCTGGTGGATATCATTCCTTCCAACTAGAAGTATATCCCAGGGCCTTAAAGTATAGGATTTACCCTCTATAATATATGTAACATCACCAGATAGAAAGATGATAATCTTATTAAAATCGTGGTAGTGAAATTCAAACTCATTCTTTTTTTGATCCTTTAGCTTGAAGAACATGAAGTCCTCATTGAGATAACCTCTTTTCTTCATTTCCTCTGGTTCATAGTGCTCCATGACCTAACCTCCCCTAGACTATGCATATAGTATTGGCCTTTTTTTAAACACTTGCTTCTCGCCCATGATTTCTACTATATACTTCATTCTCCTATATAAATTGTAACTAATTATAGCATTATTTGCAATATATATAACATAAACTGCAACAAATAATGCATTTAATGCGAGTATAATATAGTAAAGTAAGTAATCAGGGAGGGACAGTTATGAAGAAATTTATAAAGAGCTATGCTACACCATTAATATTGGTATTATCCATTCTATTAGGTGGAATCGTAGGAGTTATTATGGGGCCAGATGCAAAGATGTTTGAGCCCCTGGGTCAAATATTTTTAAATCTTATATTTACCTTAATAGTGCCTCTTGTATTCTTTAGTGTGACATCATCCATAGCAAACATGGGCAAAATGAAAAGACTTGGAAAGATAATGGTCAACATTGCGCTAGTGTTCGCAGTTACGGCCATCATATCAGCGGTTATTACAATTATCAGTGTATATATAGTCGATCCCACAGAAGGGCTAGGTCAGGATACAATTCAGAGTATTTTAAATGATGCTGACGGAGAGATTAGTGAGGAGGCAAAGAAGCTTTCGCTACCAGAACAGCTGGTAAAAACCGTTACAGTAGGTGATTTCTCGGCCCTATTCTCAAAAAGCAATTTACTTCAATTAATAGTGATATCGGTTATATGTGGAATAGCCATAGCCATGGCAGGAGAGAAGGCAAAGGTAGTAAAGGATTTCTTGAACGCTGGCTCTGCAGTGATGATGAAAATGATAAAAATAATAATGTATTATGCACCAATCGGCTTGGCCTGCTATTTTGCATCCATAATAGGTCAGTTAGGGACACAGATTTTAGAAGGATATCTTAAGGTGTTCATTATGTATCTGGTAGTATCCATATTGTATTATTTTGTCTTCTTCACCATCTATGCCTATATAGGAGCTGGTAGGGCAGGGGTGAAGGCCTTTTGGAAAAATGCAATAGCACCGGCGGTAACAGCCTTAGCCACCTGCTCCAGTGCAGCTTCAATACCTGTTAATTTGGATGCAGCTAAAAAGATAGGAATTCCAGATGATATTTCCGAAACAGTTATTCCACTGGGTGTAAATACCCATAAGGATGGTTCTGTAATCGGCGGAGTATTCAAGGTAGTCTTCCTATTCGGACTATTTGATATGGACTATAAGAATATATCCATGCTCTTATCAATCCTTGTAGTAAGCTTACTTGTTGGAGCAGTCATGGGAGCAATTCCAGGGGGCGGAATGATTGGAGAGATGCTGATTCTTAGTATATACGGATTTCCATCTGCTGCCCTACCAGTTATTGCAGTAATAAGCACAATCATAGATGCACCTGCAACCCTTCTAAACGCATCGGGCAATACCGTATGCGCCATGGTAGTAGCAAGGTTCGTGGACGGAAAGAAGTGGCTTAAATAAATCTGTACCGGGTACGGTACCGGGTACAAAAAGGGTGGTGTACCGGGTACCAAATAGCAACAAAAATGACAGCTTTTAAAGAGTAAAATCTCTAGAAGCTGTCATTTCTTTGTCTTAGCCTGTACCTAACTTGTACCCGGTACGGTCAAAATTGGTACCCGGTACAGATATTATTTAACTGTAATGATAGATCTTATTTTCATACCGTCTACTTCAGCGATAACCTTAGTGGTGCCAGAACCAACTGCGGTTACTACACCGTTGTCGTCTACTTTTACAACTGTATTATTTAGTGTTCTCCAACTAATGTCGTTGTTTGTTCCTAGAACGTTAAGGTCAAATGTTTGGCCTTTTTTTAATTCGAGCTGGCTATGCTCCATTTGTAATACCTTAATATCTGTAGAAACTTTAGAACCATTTACTTCTACGGTAATCTTAGCGTTACCGGGGCCTTTGGCAGTTACTTTTCCGTTTTTATCTACAGTAGCTACCTTTGTATTGCTAGAAGACCATGTTGCCTTATCCTTAGTTCCCACAGCCTGAAGTTTTACTTTACTACCATAGTTTGCTCGAGTAGAACTGAATCTACCACCATATTCTAATACAACAGAATCATGGTTTAGACCAAATACAGTTATCTTACTGGTTATCTTCTTACCATTAAAGGTTGCAGTAATTGTAGCTGTACCATTACCTACAGCAGTAACCAAGCCCTTGTCAGATACAGTAGCTACCTTGGAATTGCTTGATTTCCATGTGGTGCTATTATTTGATCCCCATAGTGCAAGCTGATAGGTTTTGCCTGGTAATAGGGTAAGATCTTTTTTGTTCATCTGAACAATTGTCACCTTAGTACGTAAGGTTTTGTTACCAACATAAGTATATATAGTGGTGCTACCCCAACCTTTAGCTGTGACTTTACCATTGCTTGAAACAGTAGCAGCACGGTTGTTTGCTGATTTAAAGGTTGGCTTCTGTTTGGAGCCATAGACTTTCAGGGTTCTATAATGGCCCAGTTCCAATGTTAAATCGGTTTCATTTAAGTAAACTTTATTAGAAGCTTCAGCTATTTTATCTTTAGTAAGAAATATTGCCGATATTACAGCAATACCTGCGAGTATGTAGGTTATATACCTAGCTCTCATCTTCATATGTCTTCCTCCTAACTATGTAAAAAGATTAATGAGTTACATAAAAATTCAGCATCAGACATTAATTTACTCAATCTGACTGAATTTCCTTTTTATTATAGCCTATTTAGGAGGGAGCTTCATTATTAAATTACTGGAAATAGTACCGGGTACGGTACCCGGTACAGAAGATGGATTATTATATGTAAATATGATAAAATAGTTGTACCCGGTACAGGCCAAAAGTGTACCAGGTACGGTACCCGGTACAGAATATTATAAGGAGGACATACATGAAGTACATAAAAAATCCTGTTTTAAAAGGCTTTAATCCTGACCCGTCTATTCTTCGGGTTGGAGATGATTATTATATAGCCACATCTACATTTGAATGGTTCCCCGGAGTACAGATCCATCATTCGAAGGATCTTATTAACTGGAAATTAATAGCCAGACCTCTTAACAGAGTATCCCAGCTAGATATGAAAGGGGCTTTATCTTCTGAGGGGGTATGGGCACCCTGCCTTTCATATGATAATGGTGTATTTTATTTGATTTATACAAATGTAAGGTTATGGACATATGCAGGTCCTAGAGATCTTGAAAATTATCTTGTGACTACTACTGATATTACTGGTGATTGGTCTGAACCAATATATCTAAATGGCAGTGGTTTTGACCCATCATTGTTTCATGATGACGATGGCCGTAAATGGTTGGTAAATCAACTTTGGGATCATAGATTAGGTAAGAACAAGTTCGCAGGTATTGTTCTTCAAGAGTATTCCCCTGAAGAGAAGAGGATGGTTGGGCCTATTACAAATATATTCAAGGGAACGGAGCTTGGTCTTGTGGAAGCTCCCCATATCTATAAGAGGAATGGATATTATTACCTTATGACGGCAGAGGGGGGAACCACATTTAAGCATGCTGTAACCCTGGCCCGTTCTAGAAATCTTGAGGGTCCCTATGAGCTACATCCGCAAAACCCTATACTTACCTCCTGGACAGGCCCAGATTTAGAGCTTCAAAGAGCCGGTCATGGCAGCCTGGTTGAGACACAGGATGGACAGTGGTATATGGCATACCTTTGTGGAAGACCGCTACCTAATAGAGGTAGGTGTATTCTGGGTAGGGAGACTGCTATTCAGAAAATGGTATGGCATGATGATGATTGGTTATATGTAGATGGAGGCGGTAACCATCCCCATGTAAATGTTCCTGCACCAGATCTGGAGGAGGTCAAATGGGAAGAAGAGCCTATCAGAGATGATTTTGATAGTAATGAGCTAAATATTCATTTTCAGACTCTGAGGATGCCTCTTGGTGATGAGTTCTACTCCTTAAGTGAAAGACCTGGCTATTTACGATTAAGGGGAAGTGGCTCTCTGGGTTCAAGGTTTCATCAAAGCTTTATAGCCAGACGCCAGCAAGCATTTTGCTATACAGCAACTACAGTAGTAGAATTTGAGCCCGATACCTTTCAGCAGATGGCTGGTATATCAGCTTATTATGATACAAATAATTTCTATTATCTACATATTACTTGGCATGAGGATAAGGGAAAGATTATAGATATTGTTAAGAAGGATGCAGGGATATTCGATGAGCCCATAAATGAAAAGATATCCGTAGAAGGATGGGAGAGAGTATATCTAAGGGTAGAAGTGGACTATCATATGCTTCAATTCTCATATTCTAAGGATGGAAATGCATGGATTAAGATTGGAACTACATTTGATGCGAGCGTTCTATCAGATGAATACACTGTGCCTAATAGATTTACGGGTGCATTTGTAGGAATATGCTGCCAGGATTTATCTGGGCAAAGAAGAAACGCAGATTTTGACTTTTTTGAATATAAGGAAAGATAAATATTATTGAGGCTGTGCAGATGTAATTAAGGAATGCGACAGCCTCAATTTTACTATCAATTTTCTGTTTCCATAATAATATTATGATTATATATGGACAAGTATATTTCCAGGATATATATATAAAAGGTTTATATATATAAGGATATGTTGATATCCCTGATATAATTTAAATCCAAGAAAATTATATTTAATATATACTCATATCCTTGATATCATAAGGTTGCCTGAGGAGTATCTTCTAAGTCCTCGATAGAAAACTAAGAAAGCCAGAGCAACAAATATAATAGCGGCCCCTATTATAATAAGAAGAGAAGTAAAATTAAAGTTTAGAACTATTTGAAGGGGCAGGTAATTAATAAGGCCTACCGGTACGACTGTATAAAGAGTTAACCTAACAACTCCTTTAAATATGCCTTCAGGATATGTTGCAAAGTTGATAACGGCGGAGATTAGGTTCTGCGAAAGTATATCTCCCCGGATAATCCAAAATGATAAGCTTCCCACTATTACTCCAAAGGCTGTTAGAATAATACTACCCAGAATGGATACTAAGGTAAAAATTAATAAATTGTATAGACTGAACCTAAAGATTAGTATAATAATATACCCATATATCAAATCTCCGATTGCAGAGGTATTGGTACCAGAGGAGATAACAGCTAGGAGAACGTTCTTTGGCTGTACCAAAAAAGAATCCAGCTTTCCGTTCATAATCAAATAGGGAAGCTTAAAGGCCTGGCTAAAGAAAATATGAGATATCCCGAAAGTAGATGCAGCCAGTCCCCATAATATGAGGACATCAGAAAGAACATATCCTCCGATGTCGCTTTTAAGTTGAAATAAAAGAAGCCATTGGACAATAAAGGTTGCATTGTTCAATACCATGAAAATAATATTCATCAAGAAGGTTACATGGTTTGTCATTTCACGCATAATATTATATTTTACTGATAAGAAAAGAACCTTAGTCTGCTGTTTAGCCGCCGTTAACATTGATTTTTTTTACTCCTTTCTGATACAAACCCATTAATAATAAGAATGATCCTAGAAGATAGATAACCTGAGCTAATAAAACCGATGTAAATATTTCTCTTGAAAAAGAAATTATCAGTTTTACTGGTCCGTAGGTAATTACATAAATCGGTGAAGATCTGATAATCGGTTGCGCCCAGACGGGAAACATCTCCACCGGAAATAAGATGCCAAGTATCAGGAGAATCTTAACATAAATCCAATGGAAGGGAGCTGCATCTTCAATCCAGAAGGACAGGAGTGAAATGCTCATAGTCAGAAAATTATTTATTAAGGTAGCTGATATTAAAATCATAATTATAAGAGGTATATATATAGGATTAAATTCTGGAATTCTACCGACCCAGATATATCCTAGGGTGAGCCCAGCACATAAATATAAGAAGAATTTGATTGCAATCTCACCGAGGTTTCTTACAATCATATAAATCACATAATGATAGGGCTTGTTGATCACGTAAGCAATGGCTCCGCTTTTGATATCATTACTAATCTGAGAGATTATAGCTCCATTTCTGGTTCCAAACCATATTGTTTCAGTCAGTATGACATACCAAATCATCTGTTGTAGTGAGTAGCCATTGATTAGCTTTTCTGGGTCTGTGTATATGTACTGCCATAAATTCAAGAATATAAATATAATAAGAATATATGTAACAAAACCCAGAATGATATTCATGATATATTGGAGGCTATCCATTATGGTTGTCTTAAAGATAAAAATGTATTTCTTCACTAATTAATATGCCTCCCTTCTTTATAAATATCTGTTATGATATTTTCCAAGGGAACATTGGAGATATTTATATCAATGATATTGTCTGCATCTATCAACTTCATTGCATCGCTAATAGACTTTTTACAGGTGTCCACCTCAAGTTTTAAGTTATTAGACTTGCTTTTTAAGACTGTTATTCCGTCATCACCACTAAAATCAACTGCTTCCTTTAATTTTATCTCTACTATTTTCTTATTCAGATAGTTGTATTTCAAGTTGTTCATGGAGTCATCCATTACAATCATACCGTGATTAACTATGATAATTCTTTTGCAGAGCTTTTCAATATCTCCTACATCATGACTGGTAAGGAAAACCGTTGTACCATATTCCTTATTCATCTGCTTAATAAGTGTTCGTATGTTCTCTTTTACTACAGGGTCCAGTCCAATGGTAGGCTCATCCAGAAATAAAATCTCAGGTTCATGTATTAAAGAAGCCACAATTTCACATCGAATTCTTTGTCCCAATGAAAGGTTTCGCACAGGTGTATTGATAAAATCATCCAGCTCAAAGATAGCAGTTAATTTCTCAATTTGCTTTTCCACATCACTATCAGCAATATCATAGATTGCACCAAAGAACTTGAAATTATCATATGGTGTCAGGTGTGTCCAAAGCTGCTCCTTTTGTCCAAAGACAGTTCCGATCTTATAAGCCAGCTTTTTCCTCCGCTGTGTAGGGCTGATATCAAGTACAGATATATCTCCCTTATCAGGATATAGAATACCTGTGAGCATCTTGATGGTAGTGCTTTTGCCTGCCCCATTAGGTCCTATAAATGCAATGATTTCACCTTTTTTTACTGAGAAGCTAATGTTATCGACTGCAGTAATTTCCTTATATTTAGGATGAATTATTGACTTCATGCTACCTGTAAGTCCTTTTTCTTTTACCTTAACCCTGTACTTTTTCGTTAGATTTTTCACATTAATAGCTACCATATCCTTATTTCCCACCTTTTTATATCCTACCTAAAATAGGTAAATTTCGAAATAGTATAACACAGATATTTTCTACTTTCAAGCACAATTTATCAGTATAAAGCATCTAATATAAGAAGGTGTCTGTTATTTATCTGTGATAGATTATTTTAACAGAATAATATCAACTGTACCGGTTACTGTACCGGGTACCGTACCCGGTACAGTAACTGCTACTAACTAGAAGCCACCACATAGGCAAAGAATTAATATCAAGGGCAGTATGCCCTCCATTCCGCCATTACTGCAGCCGCAAGAGCCGCCAGTTCCGCAACCTCCAAATATCCCGCTGTCGCCTCCACATAAGAATAGTAATAGTAAGATCATTAACATGGAGTTGTTACCTGTATCACATTTACTGCTGCCACAGTAATCCTTACCGTAGGATGATGTTGATATATCACTCATATCTTGTAGCCTCCTTTAACTGATTATACTGTATCATATGCAGTGCCCTAAGTTTATTACGTACATGTAGGTGACTATGTCACTTAAGCTCCAACGTCATTCCCCATGTCTTTTAAAAATATTATTGGAAATTATAGGTGTAACTGTTATAATAAGGAGGATGTACTTATTTTACAAATACATCTATATCAAATATGAATTAGATGGGGGATATATAAATGCTATCAGTCAATAATGTTACAAAGAAATACGGCAAGCTAGTTGCAAATGATAATATTAGCTTTGAGGTTACCGGCGGTGAGGTTTCATTGCTATTAGGACCAAATGGTGCCGGAAAATCAACACTTATAAAATGTATATCTGGTCTACTGAAATTTACTGGAAGCATAGAAATATGCGGTAATGAAAATAAATCTATTCAGGCCAAAAGAGATCTGGGTTATATTCCTGAGGTACCTGCTCTTTATGATATGCTAACTATCTGGGAGCATATGGAGTTTATAGCAAGAGCTTACTCCTTGAGAAATTGGAAGGATAGAGCAGAAAAATTACTTGAGAGATTTGAGCTTGATGATAAGAAAAAGAAGCTGGGTAAGGAATTATCCAAGGGAATGCAGCAAAAGCTCAGTATATGCTGCGGGTTTCTTCCTGAGCCAAAGTTAATACTTTTTGATGAGCCTATGGTTGGCCTAGATCCCCATGCCATCAAGGAACTCAAGACTATGATTATTGAACAACAGCAGGCTGGAAATGCTATTCTTATAAGTACTCATATGCTTGATAGTGTCAATGAATTCTGGAATAGTACTAATATAATGATGGATGGAAAGATTGTAGCAAGAAGATATAGAAATGAAATGGAAGAAGCAGAAGAGGATTTGGAAACCTTATTCTTCCGTATAACTAAGAGGGAGAATTGATAGTATGAAGGCTTTAGTATATCTCTTATTAACACAAACTAAAAATAAAATTCTATCCATAAGGAAAAAGCCAGGGCTAATAATACTATATTCTTTCATCCTGCTTTTTGTAATAGGGTCTCTGCTTTACTTAATATTGGTTGGTGACAAGCAGGTCAATATACTACCTGTAGATAATAGAAGTTTGTTTTTGTTCCTAAGTGGATTTGGATTATTATATTTATATACATTTACCTACAGTGGACTATCCACAGGTTCAACATTTTTTACTATGGCAGATGTAGGTTTACTTTTTGTTGCCCCTATTTCAACTAAAAAAATATTATTCTACGGATTAATAAGTGCCTTGGGTAAGGCCATGTTTGCTTCCTTATTTATATTTTATCAAATACCAAATCTAAAAAACATGTATAATTATGGCATTATAGAAGTTCTTTCCTTATTTTTTATTTATGTGATCCTGGTAATATTCTGCCAGCTTTTATCTATAGGTGTATATATCTTCAGTAATGGCAATCAAAGCCGTAAGAATATGGTTAAAATGCTTCTCTATCTGTTTACAGGTGCTCTTATTATTGCTGTATACTTGATTATGAAAAATGAAGCTGTAGGTATAATGGAAGCAGTTAAAATGCTAGTTGACCGAAATTGGTTTGGTTATGTACCAATTGTGGGTTGGGTAATTATGTTCTTTAAGGGTGTACTTATGGGCTCGATTATAGATATTGCGATATCATTAGCTTTATTTGCTCTAGTAAGTATCTTATGCATATCTCTTTTAACTGCCCATAAAGCAGACTATTATGAGGATGTTCTTCAATCTACTGAGTTTAATTATCAGAGAATACAAGATTATAAGGAGGGGCGTAATATCTCTTCGACTACTAATCGTAAGGTTAAGGTAAAGGATAAGGAAAATGGCCTTAATAAAGGCAAGGGAGCCTTTATATTTGCATACAAGCATCTGCTAGAGATGAAGAGAAGTAGTCGCTTTATATTTGTAGATGTCTTAACGGTTATAACAACAATAGGTGTAAGTATTGCTGGATATTCTATAAAGAATGAGATGAAAGCTTATATTATATTAGCCGCAGTGATATATATTCAATTTTTTACAACTGTTTTTGGTAGACTGAAGATAGAGCTGATGAAGCCCTATATATATTTGATGCCTGAACCTTCGATTAAGAAGTTGTTTGCTGCCAGTATTTCATCATTACTAAAGCCCTGTGTGGATTCTATATTCATCTTTTCAGCTTTGGCTATAGTAGGGGGAGCAAGTATATTGCATTGTTTATTTATGGCAATCGCCTATATCTGCTCTGGTGCGGTCTATGTAGGATTAACTATTGTATATCAAAAGGTTTTAGGATCTCAGCCCAATCAAGTTGTTCAAATGTTTATTGGAATATTTCTAATGTTACTTATATTTTCACCGGCTGTAGTTATATCTATACTATTTTCAATATTTATCCTACCAAAGTCTTTACTGTTTTTATCATCATTGCCATTTTCAATAGTATGCTTAATATTAGCATTTATAATATTTCTATCCTGTGGGAATCTACTAGACAATACTGAAATATCAGAAGTTAAGAGGTAAATAGATGTCTTAAGGCTACATAAGCAGCCAAAGTACGTCACCTAAGTACCGGCGGTCTTAGAGTACCTGCTTGTGGTCCTTGTTAAACTCGCACAAGAAACAAAGGGCTTCGTGAGTTTCGCAATTGCCTAATATACCTTAGAATGTGAAAGGCAGGGTGTTTTATGGAGAATAATAAGAAAACTACAATTTTTATTATGCTTGTTATAGCATTTATAGTTATATCTACAGGATGCAATAAATATGAGGAAACTGAAAATGTTCCTACCTTACAGCTTGAATATCAAGAGGATGAGAAGATTGAAACAATGACTATTAGGCATGGGACAGCTACTTGGCGATATAAAGAAAGGGGCTTAGATGCTGATGCTCCACATCCTCTTGATTCAGTGGCTAAAACGCCCCAGGTAAGGAGAACGGATGATTTATCGGAGATTAAACTTAATTTCTCATCACCCCCTAGTTCCTATTCTGTAAAATGCTGGACTGATGATTATATTGATAATAATGAGGCATATTATGATTTCTATGAAGAGGTTAAGGTATCAGATGATACTATAGCCATTCCTCAAGATGAAGTGGGCTACATCTATCTGGTTGAAGCTATTTGGCCCCAAGGAAAAGCCCATTATGGCTTCTATGTGGTTGCTTCTGAATACTAATACCTAACTTGGTTATCGATGAAAGGACTTGAATCTTTATGAACGGAACGAATATGAATAATAACTGGAAAAAGTATTTGGTTATTATAATAGTACTAATTATTGTTTTATTATTTCAAAATAATTCTTACAAAAATAAATTAGAAAGTTTGGAGAATAAGGTAAGCTCTATTATTAACCATTATCATTCTATGGAGCAAAATATTAATTACAGTATCAACCGAATAGAAGATAATTTTTCCCGATCTATGAGTGATCTAGTAAGTTATGATTTTGATTACAGAAATATAGACAACCAGACAAAGACAATTGATGTGCAAATGAGCTTTGAATTAAAACAAGTGAATCCAGATGCTAAATACTATGTGTTATACACACCAATAGATGAGTACAATGATACTGAATCAGAGGTCAATGCCCTGAACGGAACATCATTCAAGAGCACTTTCACTTTATCATACAAGAACAATTATAGCTTTAAAATCATTGAAAAGACTAAGGATGGTGGAATTCGTAGGCTCAGTCATGATGACATTTATTCATATATTTATGATGATTTATTCTTAAACAAAACCATCTTGCACAGTTCTGAGGGTAGTGAAAGCCGTGATCAATTTGCACTAGGCTTTACCATTTCAAATAAAACCTTCGGTCAAAATGAATTAGCAATGGAGAAAGTAGAACTGTTTTTATACTACCAAGATACTCTGGTTTACCATGAGGATATAACCAATAAGAATGACCGTAATATTATGAATTTAAGTTCGAACACTACTAGTATGTCTTCTTTTGCTTCTTCTTCCTCTGATTCTGATTATGAACTTGGTGATCTGGAAGAATTACAAATCGAAAATTACTATGTAAAAATTGCAAAGGATGATTTGCTAGTAAATCATTCAGATATTTTAAAAAAAGTGGATAATTACTTAAATAAGTTAAGCTCTAAATTAGTTGTCACCATGAAAAGTGGAGATAAAGTAACACTTCAATAATGCCCTATATTATAATTGAAATTATACTTGTTAAAATACATAATGTGAAAGTAGTTTATAAGATAAAGGATGTGTAAAATTATGAATATACAGATATTTGGCAAGAAAAAATGCTTTGACACCAAGAAGGCTGAGAGATACTTTAAGGAGAGAGGAATAAAATATCAATTTGTTGACTTACTTGATAAGGGAATGAGTAGGGGTGAGTTTAATAATGTTAAGCAGGCGGTTGGAGGATATACTAATATGCTTGATGAAGGCTGCAAGGACAAGAATCTAATGGCCTTATTCAATTATCTATCAGATGAGGATAAGGAAGAAAAAATGCTGGAGAAGCCGCAGCTTCTTAAAACACCCATAGTTCGTAATGGAAGACAGGCAACAGTAGGATATAAACCCGAGATATGGAAGGAATGGGAATAATCAATATCAAAGTGAGGTAATTATGAATAAAAAAAGAAGAGCAATAATTGCTGCAAATGAGGTATCAGAATTAAAGACCTATACCTTGGGAGGTTATCCGCAAAAGGTTCTTATAGAAGGAAGAAATAGGTCAAATCCTATTGTAATATTTCTTCACGGTGGGCCTGGTTCGCCTATACCATTTAATGAGGGATGTCGCGGATTATTTCCTGAAATAACTGATCAGTTTATTATGGTTTATTGGGATCAGCTTGGATGTGGAATTAATAATCATGTTATAGACGAAAGTTTTACCATTGACTGCTTTGTAAATATGACCATTGATCTTATCAGGCAAATCAGGGATGAATATCCAGATAATAAAATAAATATCTTTGGAATGTCATGGGGAAGCATACTGGCGGCCAAAGTAGCTACAATCGTACCTGAGCTAATACATAGAATAGTAATATTTGGACAGGTGTTAAAGGAGCTTGCCTTTAATAATGAGGTGTTCGAGGCTTTGGAGAAATCAAAAATGCCTGGTAAATACAAAGATAAGCTTAATTTTATGAAAGAATCCTCAGCCCTTAATTATGAGAATGTAACAGCTTTATTTAAATGGATTAATAGATATACTGAAGGATATATGTCAAAAAAGGGAGGAAGGCCTCCCTTTGGTCCCATAATTCGCGGAATTATTACTAGTCCTGATTATTCCATGAAGGATTTTAAAGCTATTATAAAAAATGGCTATGCAAAAAACAGATCATTAACAAATGAGTTAATAGCTATAGATTTATCTGAAACATTAGAGGCTATAAGTGTTCCTTATCTGATCCTTCAAGGAGATACAGATATTGTAACATCCACAAAGATGATATCTAATTTTGTGGAGACAGTTAATAATAGCAATTTACATTACCAGCTAGTAGATAACAGTGGGCATATACCAAGCTCTAGGGGAATGGAGGCTATAATCAATACGGGATTTGGGTTCTTTACATAAGATGCGCGCTACTCACTATACATATTCTTCTGTAGTCATAGTGGAGACCTGACTTATACGATCAATATTATTAAATATATCAATAATATTAATCTCTATAAATCCTATCCACATTCTCATAATTTATCACCCTTTTATGACATAATATATTAAATAATATATCTTACATAAATCATACAATATAATCCAACAAACTTAAAGGTAGATTATTACATTTTATAAAAGAAAGAGGGGGCTTATGCAAGGATATAATTGTATTATGGTCTATAATCCGGACGGCGACAAACTGCTTTTGTGCAAGAGAATAAAGGATCCCTATAAGGGCTTATATAACTTGGTTGGTGGGAAAATTGATATAAATGAAGATGGATTTGCTGCTGCATATAGGGAACTAAAAGAGGAAACTGGAATAGATTCAAGTAGTATTCAGCTTCATCACATGATGGATTTCACATATTATAATCAAAACTGTTATGTTGAAGTATATGTAGGCAGATTGAATAAAGAAGTAGAATTGCATGAGGAGGTGAATCCGCTGGAGTGGTTGTCTATAGATGAGGACTTTTTTGACCTAGGTAAGTTTGCTGGTGAAGGTAATATAGGCCATATGGTTGAGCAGGTAAAAATTTATGGGATGGGAGAGAAGCAGAAAGAGATTAGTGTTAATAAGGCCATAATGAAACCCATTAGCCAGAATGTTACAAGCGATACTAACGATTTATTAGCCAATCTTGATAAAGTTCATACAACAGCTCTAGGCCTCGAACGTATCAAGAGGAATTTAGGCTTGGACACTGATGAAGATGTTGTCGAATGGTGTAAACATAAAATCATTAACTCAGATGCGATTACAAGACAAGGCAAAAACTGGTATGTTCACTATGATGACTTCATATTAATAGTTAACGCATATAGTTATACAATTATTACAGCCCATAGAGACAAGAAGGCTTAGAAGTCAAAGAGTGGGAGTATTAGCAAAATATGAAAGTGGAGAAGATAAAATGAGAAATATACTTATAGGGTTTATTTTAATATTTCTAGACTTTAATCTGAAACTTGGTAATTCAACGATTGGATTGATTCCAGATTTTATAGGTTATATTGTTATGATTAGAGGATTGGAAGAAATGATTGAAGAAAGCACGCTTTTTATGAAAATTAAGCCAGTTGTGGTCGGTATGGCAGTTTATTCTGGAGTTCTATATTTTTTCGATTTGGTTGGCATATCAACATCATTAGGAGTATTGATCTATGTACTTGCACTTACGTCTACCGCCATCTCTCTATCTATATCATATAATATTGTTATGGGCGTAATAGATATGGAGGGGAAATATAACATTTTATTAAACGGAGATAGCTTAAAATTTACATGGACGATTATGTTAGTTTTGAATATTATATGTTTTGTGTTGTCGTTGATTCCACCAACAGCAATAGGAATAATATGTATCATAGCAACGTTAGTCGTATCTATTTGCTTCCTTGTTGCATTTAATAATTCTAAGAATCTGTATTATGATACAGTTATTAAATAAACAGATTAAGTTTAATTAAGATGAGGTTAGATAAAGATGAAGATTCCAAACAATGAAGGATTGGCAGGAGTTTATTAATCGCACACCAGATGAGTATGCGAGGTGGATAGATGGTACTTCGAGAGAAGCTGCACAAATCGAAATTGCTGAACTGTTACGTATTCCTGAAGGAAAAAAAGTTATCGTAGATACCAATATACCCTTAGAAATTTTACGTGAGATATCTGATTATCACCATGTGGCTATAATGTTATCTCCGCAATCCATGTCTATATAAAGATTTTTTGATAGAGATGATATTGAAAAGCAATTCCTTCTGCAGCAAATTCAGTTAGCTGAGGACCCTGAAAAAACTATGGCCAACTTTAAAGACTGTTTGGCAAGGATTAACAGTAAGGAAAGCTATGATAAGTTTTTAAATAGCGGTTTCTTCACAATTATAAGAGAAGATACATTTATTGATACGCGTTTTGAAACCATGAATAAGCTGGCAGAGCATTTTCAACTGGATAAGTGATAGTACAATAAAAGTTAATACAATGGTCAAAAGAAAGGGGCCTTTAGAATGAGTAAAAAGACGTTTTCTGACATTAAGATCATTGCTAGTAAACATAAAATAAAAATATTTACAGTTATTGTAATATCTCTATTGCTTATATATTTTATTTCATTTATATCACCAAAGATATACATAGAAACTAATATAGGAGATGTTCGAGATAAGGATTACAATATATTTATTAACAATAATGATAATATACCAGTAGAGAACAAAACACGAGAAAATTGTCGATTTATCAGTTATTCCTTTAAGATAAGAAAACCATTCATATTAGTAAGGAATATTAAGATAGAAA
>JAAYPG010000133.1 GCA_012519905.1 Clostridiales bacterium
TAAACCCCACCCGAAGAAAAGCCAGACAGAAAGCTATACGGTTGCCCGCCGTGCTTTCGGGTAGGCTGCGTAGTATCTGTGAAAGCGGATACTGGAGCTGTATGGTGACATACAGTCAAGATAGATGACCATCCAAGACAGAACCCGGCTTATCGTGCTGCTCATACCTTAAAACAACTACCACCTACAAATTCCTTCAGTATAGAGTTCTTGGGGACCGTATCACTGGGAGCCCCGATAAAATAATCTAAGAATTTTAATAATCTTTTTGCCTCTACATATTCCTGACTATTCCTATCAACCCCAAATAATATAGGCTCAGCATAAAGTTTTAATACAGCAAGCTCATATATTAAAGCCGAATTAAACATTATATCTGCATCCTCTTGGAATGGGAAGATATTCTCTTCCTCACCTCTTCTTACCGAAGGCCACATAGATATAGTTTTCTGGGCAGATGTACCTCTAGTTCTTGCATCTCTAACCATTCTTCTCAGTAATCTACCATCAGTGGTCGGTATCCTGTTATGCTCATCTATATTCAATTGGGTCAGTGCACTTATATAAATCTTATATTTACTTTCCCTTGGCAAAGAATATGATAGGGCATCATTTAGCCCATGAATTCCTTCTATTACTAGAATACCATCCTTGCCTATGCTTATGGGCTTGTTCTTATAATCTCTCTTCCCAGTAACAAAATCATAAGTAGGCAAATCCACAGCCTTACCATTCATAAGATCTGTCATATCCGAATTAAACTGATCTAAATCAATAGCATAAAGACTTTCAAAGTTAAAGTTACCATACTCATCTTTGGGTGTCTTATCCCTATTTACGAAATAATTATCAACAGCTATGGGATAAGGCTTAAGTCCATGAGCCTTAAGCTGTATTGAAAGCCTATGGGAAAATGTGGTCTTTCCTGAAGAAGACGGCCCAGCAATCATAATAAATCTTTTGTCCTTGGCCTGCTTTATAGCCTCTGCTATATCACTAATCTTCTTCTCCATCAAAGCTTCCTGTACCAATATTAAGTCATTAAGCTTCCCCTGGGATATAAGGTCATTAAGCGCCCCTACATTTTCAACCTCCATCATTTTTGCCCAGAGATTAGATTCTCTTAGGGTTAAATAGAGCTTTTTTCTTGGTATAAATGGCTCTACTACTGTAGGCTTATTCATTCTAGGCAGTATAAGCACAAATCCATCCTCGTATAGGGATAAATCAAAATATTTTAGCATTCCTGTGCTTGGAGGCATATAGCCATAATAATAATCCTCAAATCCATCTAGGTCATATATATTTGCCTTTGATACACGACGATATCTAAATAACCTTTCCTTATCATACATCCTATAACTAGCAAACAACTCAATGGCATCGTCAGTTCCAATACTACGTTTATTAAACTGAAGGTCCTTAGCTACTAACTGCTCCATTCTAGCTTTTACAGCCTCTAGTTTTTCTTTAGTTAACTCCACCCTGCCATCATAGTCAAAAAATAGACCATTGCCTAAGGAATACTCCACTGAAACCTTTTTAACGTTTTCACTTCCAAACTCACCATAGAAGGCTTTTAGTAATACCAAAATCATTCCCCTAGTATAGGTTTTGTGGCCGGCATCATCTGCTATAGTCACAAAGCTGATAGTACAATCCTTTTCAACTGTCTTAAAGAGTTCTCTAAGCTTACCATCTATATAGGCAAGGATAATATCATATTTATAATCTTTCTGATATTCCCTTGCAATGTCCAATAGCTTGGTATTTACAGGATATTCCTTAATATTATTATTAATATTTACCTTTACCTTTTTTTTAGTGTCCATCCTTCACCTCATTCCTGTGCATTCTTTATGCACATTATTTCAACCCCGGTCGTCCATATAATAACCCATAGCGGTATCAATTAGGTTAATCAAATCATGCAACTCTGCCTGTCTTTTAATGGATTGTGTAGTCTGTTGAGTGATTAATTCCTGATATATTTTCATATATTGCTGTTTCTCGGAACGAAGAAATTCCAGTAGTATAGGATTTCTTTCCTCAAGAAGCTGTCTACTAAAATAAATATGTTCAGGCTTTAAAAGCTGGAATTCCTTAACACTTATATGAGCTGTATCTGCTTTAAGCTTCATTATTACATAATATTTGCCATCCTCCTTAAGCATACTCTCCTTTATAATTAAGTAGCCCATTTCTTTTAAGGTCTCTCTTACATAATATGCTTCAGATTGAGGCTGGAGTATAAGCTCCTTAGCTGCTGATACTATCTCCATATTAGCTCTTAGAATCTCTACCATCAATCTTCCACCCATGCCCGCTATTAGTATTGTGTCAACCTCTCCCGGATGAAGCTTCTCAAGGCCATCAGATTTTCTGATTGAAACCCTGTCCTCTACAGCGAATTTTTCAACATTTTCCTTAGCTCTATCTAGAGGCCCCTGATTTATGTCCATGGCCACAACATAAGGGGAAATTCTGTTTGTTAGCAAATAAATAGCAGTATATGCGTGATCACATCCAATATCCGCAACCCGATTGCCCTGAGTTACCATTCCTGCCACTGCCTGAAGTCTTTTCGAAATCTGCATTTTCTATCTCCGTTTATTTGTTTTTTAGTTATTTTACCATATAATGTGTGCTTAATCTATAGTACAATTCCAAGTGACAAAATTTTCTATTATAAAAGAAAAATGTTGACTCCTTTTGAAGATAAATAAAGCCTAAACTGACTTCTTCAAAAAAGAACCAACATTTTATTTATCTTTTCTAATAACTTATAAGGACTAATTCTACTCTAAATAATCCTTCAGCTTCCTGCTTCTACTGGGATGTCTCAACTTTCTTAAGGCTTTGGCTTCGATTTGACGAATTCTTTCTCTTGTTACATTAAACTCCTTACCCACTTCCTCAAGGGTTCTGGCTCTACCATCATCCAGACCAAATCTAAGCCTTAGTACCTTTTGCTCTCTTTCAGTAAGTGTGCCAAGAACCTCCACCAGCTGTTCCTTAAGCAAGGTAAATGCTGCTGCCTCGGCGGGGACAGGTACATTATCATCCTGAATAAAGTCACCCAAGTGGCTATCCTCCTCCTCACCTATGGGTGTTTCAAGAGATACGGGTTCCTGTGATATCTTCTGAATTTCTCTTACTCTTTCCACCGGAATGTCCATAACATCGGAGATTTCCTCTGGGGTAGGTTCTCTTCCTAGCTCTTGTAATAACTGCCTCTGTACTCTGGTCAACTTGTTGATAGTCTCAACCATGTGAACAGGTATACGAATAGTCCTTGCCTGGTCAGCTATAGCTCTTGTTATAGCCTGTCTAATCCACCAGGTAGCATAGGTACTGAACTTAAATCCCTTACGATAATCAAATTTCTCTACAGCTTTAATAAGTCCAAGATTTCCTTCCTGAATTAGGTCTAGGAAAAGCATTCCACGACCTACATATCTTTTGGCAATACTTACTACCAGACGAAGGTTGGCTTCTGCCAGTCTCTTCTTGGCAAAATCGTCACCTTCCTCCATTCTTTTGGCTAATTCACTTTCTTCTTCAGCTGTAAGTAAAGCAACCTTACCGATTTCTTTTAGATACATTCGGACAGGATCCTCTATATTAATACCTTCAGGAACTGATAGATCTATGGTCTCTGTCTCTTCTTCTTCTTCGGGTAAAATATCCTCTTCATCAGCATCAGTTATTCGAAGAACATCAACATTGTGTTTCTCCAAATAGTCATATATCTTCTCAATCTTTAGAGGATCAAGCTCCATATCCGCAAAAAAGTCATTTACTTCTTGATATTCCAAGACATTCTTCTTCTTTTCTGCGAAGGCCAATAATTCCTTTAGTCTTTCAGTAAATTTAGCAATATTTTCGTCCATAGATAATCCTTCCTTTTCTAACTCTTTTATATTCTAACCATCATTTAATGAAATATGCAAATCCTGTTAACAGCCACAAAATGGACAGTTAATATGCAATCATAAAAATATATATGGTCTTATAGCTATAACTCTTTACTTTAATATATCCGAAATGGTCTTCCTAAGATCCGCCTTCTGTATTATGATGCTCTGTAATAGTTCAGTATTGTTTTCCTCTATCGCCTTTAGGCTCTGTCTATTCAAGCTTTCCTCCTTCAGGCGAAAAACTGTATCAAATAGAGCTTTCTGTCTATCTGCTTCTTTAATCTCCCCTAACAACTCTGCGTTAAAGAGGGATGCAGCCTCAGATTGCTCCTCTATACTTTGAAAGCAGCTTATTATTTTCGCAGGTATAACCTCGCCGGCTTTATCATATTCTTCAAAAACTAATTTTGCCACTTCCGAATATATACCATCGGCAAAATCCTCTGGCTTAAGAAATGTTTTCATTTTATTATATAAATCTGCCTCCTCAGTAAGCCATGTTAATAGTAGCTTTTGGGTTTTGACGATTCCATCATCAATATTCTTCCTACCTTTAGCTTGCGCATATGGTAGCTTTCTTCTAGACTCGCCCTTATAGCCCATAGAACCAAGTCTATTAACTAGTCTCTGAAGAAGGCCGGCATCTATATTATAGGTTTTAGCCACTGCATCCAGATAAAACTTTCTCTCGAGCTGTTCAGTAAAGAATAATAATTTCTTTGCTATTTCATTAAAAAACTTGGTTTTCTCTTCAGGATCCTCCATATTATAATTATTTTGGAGGGTATCAATCTCAAAGAAAAAACTATTCTTTGCTTCATCAATCCGCTTTCTATATTCATCGGCTCCAAGGGATTTTATGAAATCATCCGGATCCTTATAGGGTTCCATATTAATCACTTTTACACTTAAGCCTGCATCACGAAGTATAGAAATGGCACGAAGTGCTGCCTTTGTTCCAGCATCATCGCTATCAAATGTAAGAATAACTTCCTTGGTGTATCGTTTAAGCAAGTTTGCGTGAGCCTCAGTAAAAGCTGTACCAAGTGCCGCTACAGCATTAGTAAAACCAGCCTGATTAAGGGCCATTACATCCATATATCCCTCACATATCAGGATATATGATTCTCTTGATCTACGGGCAATATTAAGTCCATATAAAAGTCTACTTTTATCAAATATGGCAGTTTCTGGAGAGTTCAGGTACTTAGGCATCCCATCACCCATAACACGTCCACCAAATCCCACAACTCTATTGCTTACATCCATAATAGGAAACATTATTCTGTCCCAAAATTTATCATGACCGCCCCGTACTTCATCATAGGTTATTAGGCCGGTCTGCTTAAGCAGTTCGTCCTCATACCCTATGCTCTTTAAATATTGATAAAGATCATCACTAAAACGATTGGCATAACCAAGACCAAACGCTTTTATTGTCTCCTCTGTCAGACCTCTATCCAATAAATATTTTCTAGATGCTTGTCCTCTATCTGATTTTAGTTGATAATAGTAATACTTAGCAGCTTCCTTGTTGATGTCCATCAGTTTATTCTTCAAATCCACTCTACGCTTATCTCTAGCTGAATACTCCTGTTCTGGCAGATTGATACCAGCTTTTTCCGCAAGAAATTTCAAGGCCTCTACAAAGCTATAGTTTTCATACTCCATAATAAAGGTATAAACATTTCCCCCTACCCCACATCCAAAACAGTGGTACATTTGCTTGGATTGACTTACGCTAAAGGAGGGTGTCTTCTCATTATGAAATGGGCAGAGCCCCATATGATTACTACCTGTTTTTTTCAATCTTATGTAAGAGCCTATTATATCAACTATATCACTTCTTATTCGGACCTCTTCTACTGTATCATCTGGATAATACATATCTACCTCTCATTCTACTGTCATGGCTACATCCACATCTCTAATAGACACTCCATGCAGATGGGATCATTAGCTCCTTGAATTTTGCCACTGCATAACGATCAGTCATACCTGCAATATAATCACATACCACCTGATAAGGAGGTTCGTTTAGCTTTTCAATACGTATATAATATTCCTTTGGCAACTGTTCCACATGATCCTGATAATATTCAAACAACTGCTTAAGTAAGCGAACAGCCTGCTCCTCTTGACTTTTTGCTTTCTTGTTGGTATAGACGCTGGCGAACATAAACTCCCTCAGTTTAAACATAGCCTTCTCTATCTCAGGAGACATAATAATGTCATTCTTCCCTTCACTGTTGGCAATTATGTCATAAATCAAGGTGTTTAGTCTTGTTCCCAAATTATCTCCTAGAATTTCTTTGTATTCCCTGGGTATATCTTCTTCCTTAATTATTCCTGCTCTTATTGCATCATCAGTATCATGGTGTATATAGGCTATTTTATCAGATATTCTTACTACCCTTCCCTCTAAGGTAGAGGGCGTGGTTGACATCTGATGGTTACGAATCCCATCTCTTACTTCTTTAGACAGATTTAGCCCCTTTCCGTGATTCTCTAGGAGCTCTACTACACGGATGCTCTGCAAATAATGTTTAAAGCCTCCTGGACAGACATCATTTAAAGCCCTCTCTCCAGCATGTCCAAATGGGGTATGTCCCAAATCATGACCTAAGGCTATTGCCTCCGTAAGATCCTCATTCAATCTTAGGGCCTTAGCAATAGTCCGTGCTATTTGTGACACCTCCAGTGTATGGGTAAGACGGGTTCTATAATGATCTCCCTCAGGAGCTAGGAAAACCTGCGTTTTATGCTTTAGTCTTCGAAATGCCTTTGAATGCAATATACGATCCCTGTCTCTTTGATATATTGGACGGATATCGCATTGCTTTTCTTCATAGTCCCTTCCAAGGGACCTATCAGAGAACGCAGCATATGGACTTAATATCTCATGCTCTCTAATCTCAATCCTTTGTCTGGTATTTAAGAACTTATCCATAATCCTCCTCCATATCTATAATATACCAACTGATTACAACGGAGGATTTTCCTCCTCCATATCTATAATATACCAACTGATTATAACGGAGGATTTTCCTCCTCCATATCTTTATATGCATCAGCTCAAGTTCGACTACCTATAAGTGATAATAAAACTGCCTATACTACTAATATTCTACAAAGACTTACCATTTCCTTTTTTAATTTGCGTAATTATATAAACTTGTATAAACTATACTATTACATAATAAAAGCCGTTTCACATTTTGTATGAAACGGCCACATATTACTCATCCTACTGACCACATTTTTCCTTTGAAGGACAAGACGAACATCCTGAACAGCAAGATTTGCCTGCCCTAAAGTCTTTTATCTTCTTATATATTATAAATCCTGTATAAGCCGCTATAAGTGCCCCAATTATATAAGTCATATAAGAAATCATTCCTTTTTTAATAAAGTAGTAGTCTTTTCAGTCCCTCTCCAAGGACTTATTCTATGTAATAGATAATTTCTACATTTTAAATAAATAAGCTTCCTATCTGATATACCAATGTTGATATAAGCCAAGCCACAGCCAATTGGAAGAAGACAGTAAACATGGTCCATTTCCAGGATCTCATTTCTCTTTGAATAACTCCTATAGTAGCTGCACAAGGAATATAAAGAAGACAAAACACCATGAGTGCATATGCATTCATAGCACCAAAACCAATTCCTCCTAGCAGCTGCGAGAGGCCTGTCATACCTTCTATAGAACTTATATTTGAAATTCCAAATAGTATTCCAAAGCTTGACACAACTATCTCCTTGGCGGCGATACCTGCTATAAGTGCCACAACCACCTGCCACATTCCCAAACCTGCCGGCCTAAGTATCGGTGCTAGAGCCTTTCCTATTATTGCCCCAAAGCTTTCTGACATATCAGCTACCATTCCATTAGGTCCAAAGTTGAGGATAAACCAAATTATTACTGAGGCTGCAAATATAGTAGTTCCCGCCTTTGTAAGATACTCCTTAACCTTCTCCCATACATAGATTAATATAGTTCTAGCATTGGGTGACTTATAATCTGGAAGCTCAATCAACAAGCTGTTAGATTTTTTACTATTAGTATTCTTGTTAATTATATATGCCACGATTATCGCCACTAGAATACCAATTACATACATTGAATATGCTACAAGCATTGCATTGTCCTTAAAGAACATCTGCGAAAACAGTACATATATTGGCAGTCTAGCACTACAGGACATAAAGGGCGTAATAAGTATGGTCTTTCTTCTATCCTGAATGTTTTCTAAAGATCGAGAGGCCATAATAGCAGGAACTGTGCAACCAAAGCCTAATAGCATGGGAATAAATGCCCTGCCAGAAAGCCCAACCTTTCCCATTATTCCATCCATTACATATGCCACTCTGGACATATAACCGCTGTCTTCTAAATATGCAAGAGCAAGAAAGAGGATAAATATATTTGGAAGGAAGGTCAATATCCCCCCTACTCCAGCTATGATTCCATCTACTATCAAAGACGATAGCACTATTCCTACATTCATACTGTCAAGATAATTACTTACTCCAATTGAGAAGGCCTCCAATCCCCCCTCAAATACAGCTTTAATCATATCTCCTACTGTAAAGGTCAGAAAAAACACTAAAGCCATTATAGATAGGAAAATCGGTAACCCGAAATATCTATTAGTAAGAATTCTATCGATTCTGTCAGTGGAGGCCGACCTTTCACTCCTATTAACCAGAACCTCTTCCAATATTTCTTCAATGAAGTCATATTTTTGATTAATGATCTCTTCCTCATAGCTATTTTCTATAAGTTTTTTATCAATAGGATATTTAGCCATTATTTGAGGGTCCATCTCCAATAGTTTCATAGCATGCCAGCGCATATTATTAATCTTACCGTATTTATTATATAGAGCATTACTTACCCTATCAATTTCGTCCTCTATCTTATCACTATATACAATAGAATGCTCCTCATGGAGTTCATGACGCCTACTATTCCTATGGTGTCTATGTTTTTTATGGTGATGCTCAAAGTTAAGATCACTATGTTTATCCTTATGATGAGCTACGGCATGCATAAGAATATCAAGACCGGTGCGTTTTCTGGCCGATACGGGAATCACGGGAATGCCCAGCATCTCTGGAAACCTATGTAAATCAATCTCCATGCCTCTTTCCTCTATGATATCCATCATATTCAGAGCTATTATTACAGGCTTACCCAACTCAATCAGCTGAAGGGTAAGGTATAAATTTCTCTCCAAACAGGAAGCATCAACTACATTTACTATGACATCCACATTAGAATCTAATATAAACTCTCTTGTAAGCTTTTCTTCCATGGTGTATGAAGTCAGGCTATATATACCTGGAAGATCCACTAATTTGAACTTCTCCCCATGGTATTTGAATGCTCCTTCTATCTTCTCAACAGTTACTCCAGGCCAATTTGCCACCTTAAGATTAGCCCCAGTAAAGGCATTAAATAATGTGGTTTTTCCACAATTAGGATTACCTACAAAGCCTACTACTAATTCTTTTTTCATAACTTAATCTCCTAATTTCTATCGCTTCTGCTATTTTCTTTCCAACTGCCAACCTGCTGCCCCTAACCATAAAAATAACAGCCCCACCGCTGTTACGATTCAGGACCCTGACATGAGTACCTTTGGTTATTCCTAGAGCCCCAAGCCTTCGCATGGTTACCAAGTCAAGATCCATCGATTCTACAATATAGGTATTACCAATTTCGGCTCCTTTTAATGTCATCCCAGTTTTCCTCCGATTATCTATCCTTATCAATCCATTACTTTCCTTTATTGATAATAATTATCATTTACCATTATATAACCAGCTACTTTCTTTGTCAATATATTTTATATGAAAATGTTAAAATAATAACATGAAAATTTAATAGCGTTTTTTATAATAGGATGCACTTTCCTACTATATAAAAAGACAGGAGAAATCGCCCCCTGTCTTCCCTTGTTAGTTTTTAGCGGACCTTCCGGATCTCATGGAGTATACACATCCACAGTAGTCCTGACGATAAAGCCCATATTCTTTCGATAACTCAATTGAACGCTTGTATCCATTACGTTTCTTAAAATCAGATGGTAGAAATAGTACACCATATTTCGATGCCACTTCTTCACCTATTTCATTTAGCTTACTTGCATTCTTATGTGGACTTATGGTAAGCGTTGTTGTAAAGAATTCATAGCCACCTTCTCTTGCAACCTTGGCAGCCTCCTCAAGCCTCATGCGATAGCATATAGCACATCTGTCGCCACCCTCAGGGTCCTTCTCATGTCCCTTAATCATCTCATAGTATTTCTTTGGCTCATATTCGCCCCTAACAAAGAATACTGGATTCTTTAATGACATCGCTTGTATCAAATCCTGCTGCTCCTTAGCCCTTCTACCATATTCCTCTTCAGGATAAATATTGGGATTATAGTAATAGACCGTTATCTCAAAATACTCAGACAAATATTCCAATACATAACTGCTACAAGGTGCACAGCAGCTATGAATCAGAAGTCTAGGTAGCTTAGAGTTATCATTGGCTCCAATTTTATTTATTATTTTATCAAGCTCTAATTGGTAATTCATATCTTGAACCTTGCCTTCCTAAAAGATACAAGCCATCCCCATGAAAGTGTATGTATCAATTGTTTATAATTTTTCCCTACTATTTGCTTTCTATATATTTACTAAGAAAATCAAAAAGTTTGTCCATTTCTTCTTTCTTACCTATTGTGACCCTCAGATAGTTGTCAATTCTCGGCAAATCAAAATAACGAACATATATCTTGTTTTCCTTTAAAGCCTCATATAAGTCCTTCGCTGGAATAGAAGCATGGGTAACAAATAAGAAATTTGCTCCTGACTTTGGAAAGCTAAAGCCTAGCCTTCTAAACTCTTTTTCTGACTCATTTCTAACATCCAAAATATTTTGGATTTTTTCATTATAATATTCCCAGTCCCTTACCCCCTCCACTCCTGCTAAAATAGAAGCTTGGTTTAAGGTATAGGAGTTAATTGAGTATTTCACATCATTCAAAGCCTTTATTAGCTTCTTACTTCCCATAGCATATCCTATTCGCATTCCTGCCATGGACCTCGATTTAGAAAATGTCTGAACAACCAACAGATTCTCATATTTACTTACTAATGATAAGGCTGATTCCCCTGCAAAGTCAATATAAGCTTCATCAACAATAACCACAGAGTTGGGGTTATGGGATACGATATCCTCTATAATAGATATCTCCTCATATACGGATGTTGGAGCATTGGGATTAGCTATCACTACTCCCCCATTATCCTTATAGTAATCCTCTTTAACTATTCTAAATTCCTTGTCTAAGGGTTGTATTTCATAAGGTATTCTGTAAAGATCGCAATAAACAGGATAGAATGAATATGTTATATCTGGAAATATAATAGGCTTATCTGAATTAAAAAAAGTTAAGAATGCATTGGCTAGCACATCATCGGAACCTACTCCTACAAATACCTGATCCTTATCTAACTCATAGAAGCTAGCAAGCTCATCTACCAGAAGTCCTATGGTCGGATCAGGATATAGTCTAAGCCTATCTACATCAATATTTCTTAGAACTCTTTCTACACCTGGTGCGGGGGGATAAGGATTTTCGTTAGTATTTAATTTTATTATGGATTCATCCTTTGGTTGCTCCCCTGGAACATAGGGTGTTACCCGTCTTATATAGCTCTCCCACCTATTATTATTCATTAGCTCCATAGCTAGTTCTCCCCTCCCACGAATTTATACATATCACTTTTTATACTCATCTGCTAACTTCTTAAAGCCAGGCAGTGACCTCTCAATCATGCTATAGTCTACACAATAGGCAATTCTAACATAGCCTGGACATCCAAAGGATGAGCCGGGTACTATTAAAATATTGTGCTTCTTAGCCGCTTCTGCAAACTTCCTGTCATCCTCCTCTAAAGCCTTAACAAAAAGATAAAATGCTCCCTGAGGCTTAACGCATTCATATCCATATGATAATAAGTTATTATAAAGAAGCTCCCTGTTTCTATTATATAACTCTACATCAACTTTAGCATCAAGGCACCTTGCCACTGCCCTTTGAATTAAGGATGGAGCATTGACAAAGCCTAGTATACGGGTTGCTACATTGGCTGCAGATAATATTTCATCATAATAATCTACTTCCCCAGGAATAACAAGATAACCAATACGCTCTCCAGGAAGAGATAGGGATTTACTGAATGAATAGCCTATAATTGTATTCCTATAGTACTTGGTGATATAAGGAACCTCTACATTGTCATATACCAATTCTCTATAAGGTTCATCTGATATCAAATAGATGGATCTACTATACTCCTTCTGCTTTCTTTCGAGTATTTCCGCTAATTTAATGAGGGTTTCCTCTGAATATACTACACCGGTAGGATTATTAGGAGAATTTATTATTACTGCTTTTGTCTTACTGCTAATCTTTTCTTCAAACTCTTCAAGATTTGGTTGAAAGTCTGTGGTATTTGGTGATATAGCCAGGAGACTACCATCAAAATTACTGACATAATTTTTATATTCACCAAAGTAAGGGGCAAATGTAATAACCTCTTCACCTGGATTTAGTAAGGTTTTTAATATAACATTTAAGCCACCGGCTGCACCCACTGTCATTACTATATTATCAGAAGTAAAGCTTGTATCAAATTTATTATTAATAGATAAGGCTATGATATTTCTAACATCCTCGTGACCAGAGTTATTCATATATCCGTGGATCTTGCCTGGCTCTTCCTCATTTAGTACATCTATAAGAGCTTCCTTAATCTGACTGGGAGGCTCTACACTGGGATTACCAAGGCTAAAATCATATACATTTTCTGCGCCATAAATATTTGCCAGACGCTTCCCCTCCTCGAACATTGCTCGTATTACGGAGCTGTTCTTAACAAATTCCATCATCTTATCTGAAATCATTTTATCCCCTCTTTCTTTCCAACATTAAATAATATACAAATATCATAGTCAAGTATGCCAAGCTTGGTATACCCAATGATGATATAATTTCAGCTGTCACATATATGGTTATTAGTGACAGCCTAAAAAAGTTACTAGTATATAAGGAAAATCTTTTTACCTGAACCGAATATCAAGATATGATTTTACTATTTCTACACATTTATCAAATCCCAGCTGGCTACTATTTAAACATAAATCATAATTCTTTGCGTCTTCCCAATTTCTACCGGTATAATATTTATAGTACTCAGCCCTATGCTTATCAATAGATTCTATTTGCTTTTCGATATCCTTCTCAGGACCTCCAGTCATATCCTTAAGTGTCTTAATACACCTATCTAGAGGTGCATGAACAAATACCTTAGCAACATTATCATTATCCCTGAGAATATAGTCGGCAGCACGGCCTACAATCACACAGGATTCCTGCTCGGCCAGCTCCCTAATAATCTTAGCCTGATAATTAAAGAGATTATCGTTGGATACAAAATCATCACTATCAGGAGGAATCAATTCCCCCTTATATGCTTTTCTTGCAATCTTAAAAAGAAGACTTTTTTGTAGCTTCTCATCTGCCTTTGCAAATAATTTCTCATTAATTCCGCTATCATCAGATGCCAGCCTTAGAAGCTCACGGTCATAATAATTTATACCTAGCTCCTCTGCCAACATTTTACCTATGGTCCTTCCACCGCTACCATAGCCTCTAGCTATTGTAATCACATATTTGCTCATACCTTTCACCTTCCCAAAAGCTGGCGAAGCCAACTAATTATTCACCTAAATATGCTTTTTTCACTGATTCATCATTCATCAGTTTCTTAGCATCGCCCTCTAATACAATATTCCCAGTCTCTAAAACATATGCACGATGGGCAATAGATAGGGCCTTCTTTGCATTCTGCTCTACTAACAGGACTGTGGTTCCACTTTTATTAATACTTTGGATTATATCAAATACCTCTTCAACAAGAATAGGTGACAAGCCCATAGACGGCTCATCCATAAGTATAATCCTAGGCTTGGACATAAGTGCTCTTCCCATGGCAAGCATCTGCTGCTCTCCGCCACTCAAAGTACCTGCCATCTGGTTTCTGCGCTCCTCTAATCTGGGAAACCTTTTAAATACTTGCTGGAGCGTATCCATGGTTTCACCCTTGTCATTTCTGGTAAATGCACCCATTAGAAGATTCTCATAGACCGATAGCTGTGAGAAGACCCTTCTTCCCTCAGGTACATGAGCCAAGCCCATAGAAACTATTTTATGGGCTGGGATCTTTGTCAAATCAGCACCGTCATAAACTATCTCCCCCTGCTTGGGTGAAATCAATCCCGTAACTGTGTGCAATATAGTAGTCTTGCCGGCACCATTAGCACCAATTAAAGCTATTATTTCACCTTCATTTACCTTAAAGGAGATGCCCTTAATCGCCTGAATAACACCATAATAAACTTGTAAATCCTTAACCTCTAACATACCAATTCTCCTCTTCTATGGAAAATTTATCTACAAATTATAACGGAGAATTTTTCTCCTCTTCTATGGAAAATTTATCTACAAATTATAACGGAGAATTTTTCTCCTCTTCTCTTTACCTTATTCTCCAAGATAGGCCTTGATTACCTCGGGATCATTTAAGACATCCTGTGGTAAGCCATTGGCCAGCTTTACGCCAAAATTCAATACAAATATCTTCTCACAAATTCCTGCCACCAGCTTCATATCATGCTCTATAAGCAAGATAGTAACGTCATATTTTTCTCTTACCAGTCTTATTGTATCCATAAGCTCCTCTGTCTCAGAGGGGTTCATACCAGCTGCTGGCTCATCCAATAGAAGAAGCTTGGGATTGGTTGCCAGGGCTCTGGCAATTTCCAACTTTCTCTGCTTACCATAGGGCAAGTTAGAGGATAGTAGCTTGGCTTCCTTATCCAAGTCAAAAACCTTTAGTATTTCATAGGCCTGTTCATTCATAATCCTCTCTGTTTTAAAATAGGATGGTAGCCTAAGGATACCCGAAGCCGAGGAATATTTATAATTATTGTGAAGGCCACACTTAACATTATCAAGCACAGACATATTCTTGAATAATCTTATATTTTGAAATGTTCTTGCAATACCAGCTTTATTTATTTCGATGGTACTAAGGCCTGTAATATTCTCTCCCTCTAGAAATATCTGTCCCATATCGGGCTTATATACACCTGTTAGAAGGTTAAAGACTGTGGTCTTTCCTGCTCCATTGGGTCCTATAAGGCCGTATAATTCACCTTTATTTATAGTAATGCTAAAGGAATCAACAGCTTGTAAGCCTCCAAAGGAGATGCCTATATTTTTTACTGATAACATTTCCATGGGTTACGCCTCCTCCTTAGCTTTCTTTCTAATTTTGTTATCTATAAAACCCTTGAGAGAGTGTTTTTTTCGCCAATTGACACATGCAGGCGCCCAGTTAAAAATCATCATTACTATAAGTACAATGGCATAGATAAGCATGCGGTAATCTCTCATGAAACGGAGATACTCCGGAAGCACTGTGAGTAAAATAGCTGCAATAATAGAGCCCCTAAGATTACCCATTCCACCTAGCACCACAAATACAAGAATTAATATTGAAGTATTATATCCGAATTTGGTGGACTGAACTGTGGCGATATTATGTGAGTAAAGCACTCCTGCTACTCCAGCCAAGGCCGCTGAAATTGAAAATGCAAGAATTTTATATTTTGTTATATCAATACCTATAGATTCTGCAGCTATATGGTTATCCCTTATGGCCATAATAGCCCTTCCCGACCGTGAATTAATCAGATTTACTATAACCAAATAGGTTAGGATCAGCAAAATCACTCCGATAGTAAATGTTGAATTTCTAGGAGTACCGGATATTCCCTGAGCACCCTTAATTATAACCATGCCGCCCTCTTCAAGATTAAGAGAGGCTGTATCATTAACTGAAAAATGTATACCTCTACTATCATAACCAATATATAATACATTGAGAACATTCTTGATGATTTCTCCAAAGGCCAGAGTTACAATGGCAAGATAATCACCTCTAAGTCTTAGAACAACGATTCCGATTAGGACTCCGAATAAGCCAGCCATTGCAGCACCGATTAGGATAGCTAATGTAAATCTTATTAAAACATTATCTATGGTACCTACCATTATTTTTGAAAAAAATGCACCGGTAAAAGCACCAATACACATAAAGCCAGCATGCCCTAGACTTAATTGACCTAGAATACCTACTGTCAGATTCAAGGATACCGCCATAATAGCATAGTAGCACATGGCCACAAGAAGATTCTGTAGAAGATTCGACATGTTACCGGCTTTAATCATAGACATACATATTGTATATGCTATAACTATAACACCAATAGTTATTACATTAGAGCGTGTTGATCTATTTAATTTCTGTACTTGACTTTTCATTTTCACCAATTGAGCTTTCATCTTCCATCACCTACACTTTCTCTTGAATCTTCTTACCAAGAATACCAGTTGGCTTTACAAGAAGAACTATTATAAGTATTAGGAATACTATGGCATCTCCCAGCTGTGTTGAAATATAAGCACGGCTTAATATCTCAATAACACCAAGAAGTATACCTCCTATCATGGCACCCGGTATAGATCCTATTCCACCAAAAACAGCTGCAACGAAGGCCTTGATTCCAGGCATTGCTCCCGAGGTAGATGATAGATTTGTATAGGTAGAAAACATAAGCGCACTGGCAATAGCTGCAAGAGCAGATCCAATTGCAAATGTTATAGCGATAGTCTTATTCACATTTATGCCCATCAAAATCGCCGCATCTTTATCCTCTGATACAGCAATCATTCCACGGCCGGTCTTCGATTTCTTAATGAATATAGTAAGACCTGTCATAATAAGAATACATAGCGGAATAGTAACTAGAGTTTCACCTGATATGGTTATTCTGCCTCCTACCAGAGAAATAGGCTTAATAGGAATAACAGACGTAAATGATTTGGCTTCTGCACCAAATATAAGTAGTGCAATATTCTGAAGAAGATAACTTACACCTATAGCTGTTATAAGTACAGCCAGTGAGGGGGCTCTTCTAAGTGGTTTATATGCAATGCCCTCTATGGTAATACCTAATAGAGTACATAAAATAATCGAAATCACTACTGCAAGAATGGGATTTAGTCCCATTGTACTCATGATAGTAAATATAATGTATCCTCCTATCATGATTACATCGCCATGGGCAAAATTAAGCATCTTAGCTATACCGTATACCATCGTATAGCCGAGAGCTATAATAGAATATACACTTCCAAGGCTTATTCCGTTTATTAGATAAGTAATAAAGCTCATAACTACCCCCGTAGGCATGCAAAGCATGCATTTACATATTTATTAGTAATATTATTATTGATTGTAACACAGGTATTATCATGTGACAACTAGTACAAAATAGGATTTGGTGTATATTTACATTCACCCTGATTAATATAAGAAACATACAGCAGGATTTATAATATCCCATCTGTATGTTTCCCATACTAAAATTGTTTTAATTATTCATTATATAAATTAATCGGCTGAAGTATATTGTCCATCCCTAATAATTACAGCCATTGGATCTTTATTTACTTCACCACTGGCTGACCAGGTCATTCCTGCGCCGGTTAGTCCGTCTACTGTAATCTTTGTCATAGCATCTTTCATTCCATCACAGATATCTGATACGCTCATATCTGGAGTAACACCGCTCTTTTCGATTGCAGCCTTGATGATATATATAGCATCATAGGAATCTGCAGCAAACTGGTTAGGAACAGTTCCATCATGTGCAGCTTTATAGGCAGATACAAATTTCTGTGTTTTCTCATCCTCAGCGTCTGCAGCGAAAGGTGTTAGAAGCATAACTCCCTCGGCTAATGCGGTATCAAAGTTTTCAACACCTAGAATACCGTCAAGACCATCACAACCAAAGAATAATGGTTTGAAATCCATAGCAGCAGCTTGAGTTAATATCAGTGTAGCTTCTTCATAATAAATAGGCAGGAATATCAGTTCAGCGCCATTATCCTTAGCCTTTTGAAGCTGTACTGCAAAATCTGAATTACTATCATCTGTAAAAGCTTCTGCTGATACTATTTCAAAGTTTTGATTATTTGCTTCCTCAGCAAATTTCTCGTAAATACCTGTTGAGTATACATCGGAGCTATTATAAATAACAGCTACCTTAGAAGCAAGGCCTTTATCTGCAATATACACAGCAGATGCCTTACCCTGGTTAGGGTCTGTAAAGCAAACCTGGAATGCATTGTCATATTGAACTACTTCTGGAGCAGAACCTGAAGGAGTAAGCATGAACATATTGTCAGCATGTGTCTCTTCCTTAACTGCTTTTCCGGGATTTGATGTAACAGTACCCATAAGTATCTGCATACCCCAGTCTTTTAGAGTATTGTAAGCGTTAACAGCCTTTTCAGGATCATGTACATCGTCTTCAAATCTGTACTCAATTAATGCACCATTGATTCCTCCAGCAGCATTAATCTCATCAACAGCTATCTGTGCCGCATTCATAACATGCTGTCCATATACAGCTGCAGCGCCAGTTATAGGACCAATTCCACCTATATAGAACTTATCCGCTCCATCATCCTGAGTCTCTTGCTTATTATCCTTATTATTATCAGCCTTATCTTCTTTGGTTCCACAAGCAGCTAAGCTTAGCATAAGGATGCTAACAACCATTAGCAAGCTAAATATTCTTTTTTTCATAATCTTCCTCCCATTCAATCAAGGCTCAGAATAAATATTATGTCACTTTAACGTTTTAATTCGTTGCCCTGTTAATTGTATAAATAAGACGTTCCTCACTTAGTCAAACAGAATAATAATCTGTCATATATAGTTAGAACGTCTGTATTCTAGTCTCTATAATAACCTTGAATAAATATTTTGTCAATAAAATTTTTAATATATTATAGGCTTACAATTCTCCCCCACATTTATCACAAAACTCCAATCCCTCTAAGGTAATTCCACCACAATCAGGACAGATAATCTTCGTTGGAAGAATCTCCATCTCTACTATCTCATATTCCTCTTGCTCTGTCGTCCTATCCTCCTGGGACTTTTCAGCCTCAAAATATAGATAAGCCTCAGAGGCATTACCTATCTCATCCTTCATATACCTAATGTCCTTTGAAATCTTATTCCTTCTTAATAACCTATCCCATTTAAACATAAGCTACCCCCTTAGAGTTCTGTACCCGGTACACTTTTTATCTGTACATCTAAATCATTAATGTTCTGCCCTGTATTTATTCATTAGGCCCTTGAATATTTCAGAGCTAGTAGGTGGTGTATATGTTATTGCGTTAGCACCAGCTTCTATAGTTTCAAGTATGCTATCCGATGTAGGGCCACCTGTAGCAATTATAGGAACATCGGGGTATCTTTGCCTAATGTTTCTTACGATCTGGGGAGTTTTTGAGGCTGCGGATACATTCAGTATGGATACTCCACTTTTAAGCCTACTTTCTATATCGGACTTTTCAGAAACCACTGTAATTAAAATGGGAATATCTATGCACTCCTTTAGATATTCTATAGTTTCATTAGGAGTCGGTGCATTTAAAACCACCCCTACTGCCCCTTGAAATTCTGCATGCTCAGCCAAGTTCACTACTCTGTGGCCTGTAGTCGTTCCTCCTCCCACACCACAAAAGACCGGCACATCGGAGCAGGTTATTATTGAATGTGAAATAATTGGTTGAGGCGTAAAGGGGTATACTGCTATGACTGCATTCGCATTGCAATTACGTATGATTGCAACATCTGTGGTAAACACTATTGATTTGATAAGTTTTCCAAATATTCTTATACCACTGACTTCATCTATTTCCTTAGGAACTCTAATCATATGTCTTCTTAAAATGCCATCAATCTCAGGTGTTCTTTTATCTGCCATACCGCTCCTCCATGCTTCCTAGTTTATAAAAGGATTCGTCCAAGCTTAATCATCTTGTCCTTAGTCAACTTTCTACCTTATACTATATAAATATTAACTTTAAGATAGAAATTATATTACATATCCTATCATCTACACAAGTATATTTTAGCGGGTTTAATTAGTGGTTTTCGACAGGCTTATTCTTCCCCATTAGCCATATCTTTTACCTTTAAATTACCTCTTAGTTCTATAAGGGGAACTCCCTTTCCTTCGATATAATCCTTGGTAATAATTACACGGCCAATATTGTCATCCTTGGGAATCTCATACATTATATCCAGCATGCTTTCCTCCAATATGGCACGCAAAGCTCTTGCCCCAGTCTTCTTGTCTAGGGCTTTGTCTGCTATAGCTTCAAGTGCTTCTGAATCAAATACTAGCTCAACCTCATCCATTGCCAGAAGCCCTTTGTACTGCTTGAGGATGGCATTTTTAGGCTCCAATAATACCTTTACTAGCATCTCTCTAGTCAATCCCTCTAGAGTAAATAATATAGGGAGCCTTCCAAGAAACTCAGGTACCATTCCATATTCCCTAAGATCATCTAAGGTAACCTTTTGCAAGATATTTGCATCGTTATCATATTTATCTTTTAGATCTGCCTGAAAACCTATAGAGCTTTGCTTATTAAGCCTTGCCTTAATTATTTTATCAAGATCAGGAAATGCTCCGCCACAAATAAATAAAATATTCTCTGTATTTATGGTTTTAAGCGGTACCATGGCATTCTTTGATGTAGCTCCTACTGGCACCTCTACATCACTGCCCTCCAGTAGCTTCAACAAGCCCTGTTGAACCGATTCACCGCTTACATCACGACTGTTCGTATTACGCTTCTTAGCTATCTTGTCTATTTCATCTATGAATACTATACCTCTCTCTGCTTTCTCCACATCATTTCCTGCTGCCATAAGTAGCTTTGATATCACACTTTCTACATCATCACCAATATAACCTGCTTCAGTCAGAGATGTAGCATCAGTAATCGCTAGAGGAACATCCAGCAGATTTGCAAGTGTTTTCACCAAGTAGGTTTTACCACTTCCGGTAGGCCCTATCATAAGCATATTTGACTTCTCTATCTCAACATCCTTAGGTGCTCTAAAACTAATTCTTTTATAATGATTATAGACTGCTACCGATATAACCTTTTTAGCATGCTCCTGACCAATTATATATTCATCCAGTCTAGCTTTGATGACATGGGGTAAGGGTAGTTTTTTATGGTCAAACGCCACATCATTATCCTTCTTTTCCTCGCCTTTATCCTTCTTACTATCAACTTTAGGTCCTGTGTTTATATTAAACATAGTCGGAGGTATACCTATCAGATTCATATAAGGATTATCACCGCTATTCATTACATCAAAGGTTTTTTGCATACAATCTGCACAGATATGTATATGATTTGGTATCTCAATCATTTTACCCGCCACACTTTCAGGTCGCCTGCATAGATAACATATCGCATCAGATTTAGCCTTTTTATTCTTATTGTCCTCTATATTTTTCTTATCATTAATATCATCATTATTATTACTCATTCTATATTCCTTCCTTTTGATTGGCTTATTATGTCTTATATGTATAAAAGTATATCATATATTTAATCTAGAAAAAATAAAAATTATATAATATATTTTACTAAAATAAATAAAAGCCTTAGTCAATAAATCATCTTGTCATCAGATTCATGATAAGGCTTTTAATAATCAAGTATTATCTAACAATTCTAATTATTATCTCTGGCACCAAGGACAGCTGTAGTCTTATGCTCCTTATAACTTCCATTTACATGACGCATATAGACAATCTCGATTTCAGTCCCAACCCGGATGCTTGATATCAACTCACTTAGCTGAACCCCAGAGACAATCTCCACTCCATTAATATACTGAATAACATCTCCTACCTTCAGTCCTGCTTTCTCGGCTGCACTACCTTCTACTACAGTCGATATATATACTCCAATAGGTAAGCCGAACATTTCTGAAACTTCTTCTGTTACATCCTGAGGTGCTACTCCAAGGAACCCTTGCTCCTCAGGCTTTAGAATCTCACGGCTCATCAATTCATTTATAATTGGAATTGCTCTTGATATAGGTATAGCATAACCCATTCCTTCTACCTTATAATCAGCAAATTTTACAGTATTTATTCCTATAACCTCACCATTTATATTTAGTAAGGCTCCACCGCTATTGCCTGGATTAATGGCCGCATCTGTCTGAAGAAGTACCATGGTAGTATATCTACCATTATCGGAAACCTCAATCTTTCTATCCTTAGCACTGACATATCCCACTGTTAGAGACTGCCCATATCCCATGGCATTACCGATTGCTATTGTCATCTCTCCTACTTTAATATCATCAGAGTTACCCAATTTAGCAATCTTAATAGCATCAATGGTGCTTTGGTCAATATCAGCCAAATCAACGGTAATAACAGCAAGGTCTGCCATAACATCTGTCCCCTTAATTACCGCTTCTACCTGTGAATCATCTATAAATGTAACTGTAATCTTATCTGTCCCATCAACAACATGATTATTTGTTGCTATGAGTAGCTCCTTCTCATCCTTGCCCACAATTATTCCTGAGCCACTCCCCTCTCTGGGATATTCCATCCCAAACCAAATATCAGTGCTGGTAGATACACTGGTAATTGAGACGATAGATGGCATAGTATCCTGAGCTACTTTCATAACTGACGATTCTGAAATATTGTGTACTGTCCCACGTTCAGTACTTTGTACATTTAACTTAGCCTCAGCGCTATCATCATCAGTGGACCCTAGGATATAACTTTCATTTCTCCTAAAAACATCTGGATTAATTCTGCTATAAATATATTGAACTCCTAAAAATGCAACTCCTGCAATAATACCAAATACAGCCGCCTTTAATATAAATTCAAAAAATCTGCTACCTCGGCTTTTCTTAGGTGTTTCTACTGCAGGTTGTGGCTTTTCTTGTTCTTGATAATACTCATAGGCTAGGGGGCCTGATACCTTCTCCGCCCAGAAGCTGTATTCAGGCCTATTATGTTCCTGATCCTTCTGCATGCTAACATCTTCTGGGTTTACGTCATACTGATTTATGTTATTTTCATTATAATCATCCATGAGCTTAACTCCTTTCCAAATCTCCTACTAACCATAGTGTATCAGCATTTTGTGTAAAGAATGTGAAGAAAATAATGAATCTTATGTTGTTGAAATACATTTAATCATGTATTATAATAACTGGGCTTGTATTACAAAACATACTAAATTATTCATTGATTTTTATTTAATATACTTTTTTGATTCTTAGCTGGGAGGGCTATGTTGTGATAAAAGATAACCAAAAAACCTTAAACAGACTTCATATATTGATGGATGCTACTATAATAGTTATATCTTTTTTAATTGCTTATTATCTTAGATTTTATAGTTTTCTTACTAATCTAGCTATATTTAAAGTAGAAAGTGGAACCTTCTATCCATTATCCGTATATGCACAGAGCTTGTATGCTTTAGTCCCTTTATATCTTTTTATCTATAATAGTGCAAAGCTCTATACTCCCAAACGGGGAAAAAGAAGATGGGCTGAGTTTTTCCATGTTAGCTATTCCAACTTTCTAGGCTTAGCTTTCTATTTCTTCTTACTATATATGATAGGGGAAGATGATATATCAAGAATGTTTTTGGGTATGTTCACATTAATTAATGTTATTCTATGTACCCTAGCCAGAATGATGGTAGCCCAGGCCTTAATAGTTATTCGCAGACGGGGCTATAATCTCAAGCATGTAATCCTAGTTGGTTACAGCCGTGCGGCAGAAGCATATATTGACCGTATATTTGCTAATCCACAATGGGGATATTATATCCATGGTATACTAGATGATGATATGGAGATTGGCACAAAATATAAGAAAGTACCAGTCATAGGTAGTCTTGATCAGCTGGAGGAGTATCTGGTAAAAATGTCTCTAGATGAAATAGCCATTACCATAAACATCAAGGATTATGAGCTTCTGGAGAATATTGTTTTTATTTGCGAAAAATCTGGTGTTCATACCAAATTTATACCAGATTATTATGGCTTTATTTCCACAAAACCCTATACAGAGGATTTATATGGTCTTCCTGTAATCAATATTAGAAATGTACCCCTAACTAATACCTTCAACTGGGTAAGTAAAAGGATTGTAGATATCATTGGCTCATTTATAGGATTATTGGTCTGTGCACTTCCTATGTTGATTGTTGCTATAGTAATCAAATTGACCTCTAAGGGTCCAGTAATATTCTCACAGGTCAGAGTCGGTAAGAATAATAAAACCTTTAAAATGTACAAATTCAGATCTATGACCCTACAGACTGAAGAGGAGGAAGAGAAGGCCTGGACCACTAATAATGATCCTAGAGTTACAACGGTTGGTAAGTTCATAAGAAGGACAAGCATAGATGAACTTCCCCAGCTATTTAATATATTTAGAGGTGATATGAGCCTTGTTGGTCCAAGACCTGAAAGGCCGCAGTTTGTTGAACAGTTCAAAGAGGTTATTCCTAGATATATGATTAAGCACCAGGTTCCTCCAGGACTTACTGGCTGGGCCCAGATTAATGGTTTTAGAGGCGACACCTCCATAAGAAAAAGAATTGAACACGACCTTTACTATATTGAAAATTGGACCTTGGGCTTTGACTTTAAGATAATGTTTTTAACAATATTCAAAGGCTTTATAAATAAGAACGCCTATTAGGATAGTTAAACAATATATTAGGAGCATTGATTTCATATGAATATAACCTCCACGAAACAATGCTCCTTTAATTATTAGTAATTAGCTGTATAACTCTTTCACTTGCTTTTCCATCAAGACGGGGAAAATGTTCTAAATTAAATCTACGAATACGGTCTAATGAATAATCCTCTTTCTTTATAATCTCTATAACCTCTTTGCAGTCTCTGGCAACCGGACCGGGTACAAAGCCTTCATATTCACAATAAAACCCTCTCCCATGGCCTTCAAACTCATCCAGATCATAGGCAAAGAAAATCATTGGTTTCTCAGTTATCGAATACTCAAATATAATAGAAGAATAGTCTGTAATTAAGAGATCTGAAGTCATAATTAGCGCGGAAAGACTCCTCTCACCTGACAAATCACATAGATTATCAATATGTAGCTTCTGTGCCATTCGGGCTACATAAGGATGTAGTCTTAGTCCCAGTATATAGTCCTTCGGCAGTTCATTTGCTAGTTCCTCCACATATTTTAAAGTAATATCAGAACCTAGATTTATATCCCTAAATGTCGGTGCATATAAAACCAACTTCTTGTCCATAGGTAGATGATACTTCTCATATATAAGTTGCTTATCTATATTGATATTGCTTCTTTCATTTTTCCACATGCGATATAATATATCATCGGTTTTAGGTAGACCCACTGGATATACCTTATCTATGTCAACACCAAATACCCCAGCATAAAGCTCTGCTATCTGCTCATTATTCACTATCAAATGGCTAATGTTGCTATTGGCCCTTTTTTCTAGCAACCTTAGCTTGCCTTTGTTAACATCCTGACCGAACTTCTTTATAGTTCCTGTACCATGCCATAGCTGAATAACCTTAACCTTTGGTTTTACCCGTAGATATGCCATAGGTAAGAATATATTATCCATCAAAATAGTTTTAGCTCTTGCCATATGATAGGGCTTATTAAAGAAAAAAGAAAACAAATTACCTAAACCCTTAAGACTCTTAACCATCTCTGTATGAGTTTTTGTAATATAGCTAAATTTATAACCACTATTTAGCCTTTGCAGCTCCTTTACAAGAATACTGACATTACTGTCTTCCCCATCATCATGGGTCATTATACAAAGTATCTTTTTTTCACTCACCGGAAAAAGTCTGCACAGGTAATAAATAAATGCAAATATATAATAACCAATTGTCTTGATCATAATCAATTACTCCCTTTTCTGTACCGGGTACGGTACCAGGTACCGTACCCGGTACAGAGATCAATTATTTTTCTGGATGCATTTCCATCATCTGCGTGGTTGTATTTTTCTATGAAGGCTTCATATCTCTCTATATATAATTCGTAATCGTATTCTTTTATGGCCTGTATAAGGTCTTCTGTTGTTTGAACCACAGGACCTGGAGCTTCCTTAAAAATATCAAAATAAAAGCCCCTAAGCTTATCCTTATATTCACATAGGTCATAGCAGTAGAAGAACATAGGTCTTTTAAGTATGCTATAATCGAACATTACTGAGGAATAGTCAGTTACCATCATATCAGAGACAAGATATAATAGGGAGATATCATAGTTCTTATCAAATTCATATAAAAAACCTTTATATGCAGACCAGTCAATACTATCCTTAATAAGGTAATGATATTTGACCAGCCATACTGTATCCTCCTTCATCTGCTCCATAAGCAAGGGAAAATCTAGCCCTGTATTAAACTTATATATTCCATTTGAATAATACTCATTATCCCTCCAGGTAGGGGCATAAAGTATTATCCTTTTGTCCAGTGGTAGCCCCAGCTCTTCTTTAATTTTGCGGATTTCTTCCTTCTTGTTCCTTCTATATAATATATCATTTCTGGGATAGCCTATCTCCAGAATCTTCTTTTCAAATCCAAATGCCTTCTTAAAAATCTCAGTTGAATACTTATTCTGCGACACTAAATAATCCCAAGTCTGTACATTATTGTAGAAGTTTTTTTTATAATCTTCCAGACTTGACTCCCCAGACATATATACCGCTTCCAGGTCCAGTGCAAGCTTTTTAAGCGGTGTACCATGCCATGTCTGTATGTAAATAGTATCCCGCCTCTTAATAATATACTTCGGAAACCTTGTATCGCTTATCCAGATTCCTGCTATGGCAAAATAATAAAAATACCGGAACCGGTTTCTTTTAATTATTTTAGCCGATCCCGGTATCTTAACCTTTATATCCTCAAGTATGAAATAACAGCGATACTTCCTATCAAGACCAAGTCGAACCATTTCCTCATAAATCGCTCTTGGATTTCCTGTATAATTTCTACCCATATTACTTTCAAAAAGTATAATCCTATGATTTATAGGTAGCATCTTAGTTAGCAGCTTATAATAGGATAACAGAAGCTGTTTTAGTATTTTCATACCTCTACCGTTCCTCTCTTATATTTAGTTCCCATTTATTTGTGAAGATCATCCTTTATCTTCGATGTCGATATACCCTCAGTCCTTGGGAGATATACCACTTCACAATATTCCTTTAGGAAATCAAATTTGCCCTCCCAATCATCACCCATTACGAATACATCTACATCATTATCTACAACATCACGGATTTTCTGTTCCCAGGTGTATTCCGGTATAACCTCATCCACATATTTTATAGCCTCTAATATTATCTTGCGATCCTCGTAGCTATGATATGCCTTCTTATTCTTAATTGCATTAAACTCGTCTGATGACAATACTACTATCAGATAATCTCCCAGCTCTCTAGCCCTTCTTAATAAATTTATGTGACCTACATGCAAAAGATCATAAGTTCCATATGTGATAACCTTCTTCATACCATATTAATTCCCTTGGTTCAGAGAATATCCTCCTTGTCTTGTAAACTTATTCTTGGTCTATTTCTAATACTGTCTTACTTTTTTTATATCTTGTAATTAATCTTGCTTAGCTCACTTGAATAATGTGATACTTATACTTCCTTATTTGCATCCTCTAATAGATCTTCTTTCCTAACTATTTCCTGGTCAGCTATAATGCTGGCATCAGGTACCAGCTCCTTACTTACTTCTACAACAGCATCAGTCACTAACTCCTTACTTGCTTCTACAACCGTATCAGGTGTAACAGCTGGCTTTTCTGTAGTTGCTTCAGTAGCGAGCAACTTTTTCTTCTTTTTCTTCTTCTTTTTAGGCTTTACGGCCTTCTCAGTCCCAATATATTTCTCTTCATATAGATTACAAATCTCTTCAACAGGCCCATCAGCCATCAGCTTTCCCTTGTCAAGAATTATTGCACGGCTACAAATTCTTCTAACCTGCTCTATTGAATGAGATACAAAAAGAACTGTTACCCCTTTATCGAACATGTCGAGGATTCGCTTTTCACTCTTCTTACGAAATTTCGCATCCCCAACAGATAGAACCTCATCAAGAATAAGAATCTCGGGATCCATAATGGTTGCAATAGAAAAACCTAGCCTTGCCTTCATACCAGATGAATAATTCTTAACAGGTACATTTATAAAATCTCCAAGCTCGGAAAATTCTACAATTTCATTAAATTTCTCATTAATAAACTCCTTGGGGTAACCAAGCACCGCTCCATAGAGATAGATGTTTTCAACTCCAGTATATTGAGCGTCAAAGCCCGCACCTAGTTCCAAAAGAGGCACAATCTTTCCCCTTATAGACAACTCTCCCTCTGAAGCCTTTAAGACTCCTGCTATAATCTTAAGAAGTGTGCTTTTTCCAGCACCGTTAAGACCAAGAATTCCTAGACGATCCCCCTCATTTACCTTAAAGGATATATTCTTTAGGGCCCAGAATTCTTGATATCTTATTTCATTTTTTAATAATTTAATAAAGTATTCCTTTAAATTGTCTACTTTCTTTTCCATAAGGTTGAATCTCATGCCGACATCATCAACTCTTAAAACTTCTTTACCCACAGTATCCTCCATATTCGAACCTACTATAAATCAGCATTTCTCTAAATTATATTAAATATTCAGTATAAACTTGTCCTGCTTCTTATAAAACAATATAATACCAATTATTAGAGAAGCAAGGCTATATCCGATTGAAATCATTAGTGATTTCATATCAAGAGGTGCTCCGTATATACAATTTCTAAAATTTACAATAATATGATAAATCGGATTAAAGTGAAAAATCCATTGTTTAGATACTATACTAGCATCATAAAATATGGCGGAAGTATACATAATCATCATTAGAACAACACTCCATAAATACTCCATATCTCTAAAGAATACCGCCATAGTTGTTAAAATCAATCCCATACCAAAACAAAGTATCAAGATCAAAATCAAGGGTATAAATGCATTAAATATATACTTTGTCGGGTTTACCTTAAATACAAGCATTGAACCAAACAACACTAGCATTGATATAATAAAAATAATATAATTTGATAAAATATCCGATATAGGATAAATATACTTTGGTACATATACCTTCTTAATCATACCGCTATTTCTACGGATTGATTTCATTGCCTGCTTAGTTGATTGTGCAAAAAATGAATACAAAAGTCTACCTGTTAAGATATATACTGGGAAGGTAGAATCCGACTTCTTCTTCAAGCTAGTAAAAACAATTGACAATACTATAGTTGTAAGAATCGGTTCCAAAAGTGTCCAAAGTATACCAAGATAGGAACGCCTATATTTTAACTTAATGTTCTTCTTAGTTAGCTCAAATAAAAGATATCTATACTTTTTAAAATTCTTAAATACTCTCTCCAAGGTTCTTCTCCCTCTTCTTATAATCCTAGATAAGCAGATAGACTAGAAAGTCTTTTTGCTTATTCACCTACTCTAAAAACTGATTCTACCACTTTTTTTGATGCCTGTCCATCTTCCCAGCCACAAAATCTGTTATAAAATTCCTCATACCTGTCTTTATACTTCTCTTGGATAACATCTATCTCCTTTATAGCTTCTATTACCTCTTCGGATGTAAAGACTAATGGACCCGGAACCTCCTTCTCTATATCAATATAGAAGCCCCTTAGGACGTCCCGATATTTCTCTAAATCATAGGTAAAGAAGAGCATAGGTCTTTTCAAATTGGCAAAATCAAAGAATACAGATGAATAGTCTGTAATTAATATATCTGATATTAAATAAAGCTCTGATATATCATCATACTTGCTTACATTATATGCAAAACCCGATAAGGAACTAAGATCGAGTGAATCCGCTATAAAATAATGTGTCCTAATCAGTATAACATACTCATCCTCAAGCTCCTTTCTCATCAGGTCAAGATCCAAATGAAGCTTAAATTTATACTGACCCTTATCATAAAATTCATCATCCCTCCAGGTAGGGGCATAGAGTATTGTCTTTTTATCTCTAGGTATACTAAGACGATTCCTTATGATGGATGCTATCTGGTCACGGTCAGGGGAATGTAGGATATCGTTTCTGGGATAGCCGGTGTTTAGAATGGTCTTATTAAATAAAAAGCATCGTTTAAAGGTCTCACTACTGAAGCCATTGGCCGCTATAAGATAATCCCAGGCTCTGGACTGCTTATAGACCTGCTGCTTATATTTTGGTGTAGCTGAGCTAATATCATCTATATCAAATACCAGCTTTTTCAAAGGTGTTCCATGCCAGGTCTGTAAAAACACATTTTCCTTCCTCTTAACAGCCCACACAGGTTGTCTGCTATTGAAAACAATATATCCACACCTTGCTAGATAATAGTAGTATCTTAAGCTAAACCTCTTGATTTTCTTATGCCTAAAAGGAATTTTTTTGCCTTTTTCATTTATAACCCAAATGCATTTGTATTTTCCAGGTAAATTAGCAGAGATAAATTCATAAATATATTTCGGACTATCTGAATAGCTCTTCCCAAAAAAGCTCTCAAATAATATCCAGTTTCTTTTGACCGGCCTTTTTAGAAAGATATGAATATATAAGGATTTATAGAAGGCCTTTTTATTATGCATGATTCTCTTTAATTTCTTACGTCCTAAACGGAGCTTAACTATGCGAATTGATTTATTAACATCCTGATCAATAAGGGCTTTTATAAGTCGCTTTCTATACCCTCTAAGTTTTCTTATAACTTCTCTATCTAACTCCTTAAAAAGCTTACTCATTATAAGAAAATTATCTTCACGCCATATATTATTTGCACTTCTTTTCAGTCTGGGGGCATATACCCTGCTATAATAATTGACATACTTTTTATCAAATCTACGTTTTAGGTCCGATGGCTTCTCAATGCGCTTAATAGTCTCATAATAGACCTCAACATACTCATTAAATCGGTTAGGATCCCTTATTTGAGATAGGGCTGGAAAATTAATTGCATCATTATGCTTCCTCTTTACATATTTGGCCCCAAACCTCTTCTTGTATCTATTAGTTTTTGATAAGGCTTCCATAAGAAATGGTATGTCAGAAAAATATACTAGGTTTTCAGTGAAGCGTATCCCATTTTCTTCAATTAGGTTACGTTTAAATAAGATATTAAGAACCGATATATTCCTTATACCCTTTCTTTTACTGACCAGTATGCGATATGCCATTCTTGTTCTGGCGGCTCTGCGAAGTAGCAGCTCCTCCTCAGTCAATTCATCATCAGTAACATAGCCATCATCATCTGCTAGATTACTCTTTCTGTCTTTTCTATCCTCTTTTGTATCCTTGCTTTCATCAGAGCTATCTTTGTCATCAGATGCATCATCAAATTCCTCGTAACTATCCTGTGACCCTTCCTCCTGGTCATCCTCCATTTTCAGATCAGGTGATTGAAGATCATTTTCATCATTTTCTTCCTCCTGATCCTGCGCCTCCTGCTCCTCCTGTTTCTCCTGTTCCTTTAATAGATACACACTTCTTTGAAACCAGGTGGGCTTCTTCTTCCCGTATGTGATGTCATCATCTCTTTCCTGGGCTCCTGATACTAGCAGTTCAATCGCATCCTCATAGATATAATCATCACTGTCGAGAAAATATATATAATCTCCGGTTGCCCTATCCAGTCCAAGATTTCTGGCGGCGGCAACACCGGTTTTATCATCTAGATGGTATAATTTTAAGTTCAATCTGTTCTCATATTCGGAAATACAAGCTAAGTCTTCATCAGGTGAATGGTCATTTATTACAATAACCTCTATGTCATCATAAGTCTGTGCTACTACGCTGTCAAGGCAATCTCTTAAGTAAGCCTCTCCCTTATGAAATGGAATTATCACAGTAACTCTCATCATCAAGCCTCCAATCGTACCGGGATTATATGCGCCACTTAATTAGTAGTAATTATAGCATTAAGCTTAATAAGGCGTCAAGAATAGCCGATTTTGTCAAGTTAAGCTAATATGCTTACCTTATAATACAGCTTTATTCTTGTTTTTATTTTCTCCTTGATTTTATAGATTAACCATAAATGAACATAATAAAATACAGCTACTAAATTTGTTTGTCTAAACGGGACTAACAATTGTTAAAGACAAAGCAAATTATAGCAGCTGTATAAACTTACCTTATTTTCTTATACCTAAGCGATTCATTGCAGAGAATATAGCTCTGATAGATGCTCTGGTGATATTGGAGCTTACTCCAACTCCAAAGGTTGCCTTACTTGTGGTCATATCCAGCATATGAATATAAGCTGCAGCCTGGGCACCAGCACCACCACCAAGAGCATGCTCTGTATAGTCAAGCACCTTTATATGAATACCTAGCTCCTCCTGCAATCCCTTTAAAACAGCATCAATAGGACCATTTCCTGTAGCTTCAAAGGATTTTTCTACACCATGATCAGTGTAATGAAGTACGGCATGAGTGCATCCTTCATCTGTATCCATGAGATCCTCAAATTTACACCTTCTAAAATGCAAGGGTTCTTTTCTATCTATATAGCACTTCTTAAATTCTTCCATGATCTGATCAGGAGCAACTTCACCCTGCTTTTCAGATAATAATTGGATTACATCTGCAAACTCCTTATGCATACCCTTAGGAAGCTTATATCCGAAATAAGTCTCCATGATAAAGGCTACACCACCCTTACCGGATTGGCTATTAATTCTGACAACCGGCTCGTAGCTTCTACCTATATCTGCAGGGTCTATAGGAAGATAGGGAACCGCCCAGTTCTGGCTATTCCTTTCTCTCATTGCTTGCATTCCCTTATTAATCGCATCCTGGTGGGAGCCTGAAAATGCAGTAAACACCAACTTGCCAGCATAAGGATGTCTTTCATGAACCTTCATCTTTGTTAAACGTTCATATAATTCAATAATTTCATTTATATTTGATATATTAAGTTTAGGATCAATACCTTGAGAAAACAAATTATAAGCAACAGTTAGTATATCTACATTACCGGTTCTCTCCCCATTGCCAAACAGGGTACCCTCTACTCTATCGGCTCCAGCAAGCATTGCCAGCTCAGTGGCGGCTATGCCTGTGCCTCTATCATTATGAGGATGTACACTTAAAATTATACTATCCCTATTCTTGAAATTCCTGTTCATCCATTCTATCTGATCGGCATATACATTAGGGGTATTCATTTCAACCGTTGAAGGTAAATTAATTATAATCTTATTCTCCGGAGTCGGTTCCCATGTATCAATAACAGCAGTACATACCTCTAATGCATAGTCAACCTCGGTACCGGAAAAGCTTTCAGGAGAATATTCCAGTATAATCTCACCTTCAAAGGTTTTGGCATACTCCTTAACCAGCTTAGTACCTTCTATTGCAATATTCTTGATTTGCTCCTTACTCATATTAAATACTACGTCACGTTGTAATACAGATGTTGAATTATAGATATGAACTATTGCACGTGGCAGGCCCTCTAAAGCTTCAAAGGTTCTTTTTAGCAGATGTTCCCTACACTGTACCAGTACCTGAACTGTTACATCATCAGGAACTAGTTTGCGGTCAACAAGCTGCCTCAAAAAATCGAATTCTATCTGTGAGGCAGAAGGAAATCCAACCTCAATTTCTTTGAATCCCAAGCCAACTAATAGCTTGAAAAACTCCACCTTCTCTTCTACAACCATAGGCTCTATTAGCGCTTGGTTTCCGTCTCTCAAATCCACACTACACCAAATAGGCGCATTATTAATCTCTTTATTCGGCCATTGCCTATCCGGAAGCTCTACCACCGGATTTCTTTTATATCTTTTATAATTCATAACATTACTCCTCCTTAAATTAATATAATTTACTTAGTTATAAAAATACATAATAAGAAAAATACACTAAGGACGGAGTCGGTAAATCACGCTGTATTTTTTCACTATAAACAATGTAGTATCGTCTACTCGAGTCCCAATTAATCAGATCCTTTCTTTGATTTTTTAACTATCCTAAGTTAATAGTATGTATAAATATGAGGTCACTAAAATATAGTGACCTCAATTATAACACCCTAATATTCAATTATCAACTATTTTTTAAGAACTTTTATACAATTTTTTAAGAACTTTTATACAAATTATGGCTCTGATATCAAATTCAATAGTATCATAGGTGTATCATCATTAATCGTAATGTTTTTGGACAAATCCGTTTCTAAATCCAAATAATATGTACCGGCTGAATATCCCTGTAGATTAATATATGGCTTTAGGGTACTTCTTGTCACCGGTTCAATTTCACTAGATGGCCCTAGAATATTAACAATAATAGGCCCCTTTGTAATATACATCTCTTGAAGGCTACCGCCTTTATTCCTAAGTTCTATATCATTAGGCCAAATAGATATCTGCTTTGATTCTAGTTTTTCAATAATTACATTTATAGAGGCTGTAGTATCTGTCCCAACCAAATAGACTCCTGTCTCTAACCACTCCTGTAACTCTAGAAACTCCTCTATATTAGCTGTTGCACCTGTAATATCATATGACACTTCCAGATAATCAATACTTTCTAACTTGGAGTCATCTGCAGCTATTTCAATAGTTTTAGGCTGGAACTCAAGCCCCGTCATAATATATCCCTCTGCCGGTTGCCCGGTTGTAGTTATTCTAAGGGGTATTTCTTTTATCTTATATAGATCTATTCCCACCTCTATATTTGGAAAGCTAAAGGTTAATCTGCTTGAATCAATTACCTCGCCATCTTCATCAAGAGCAAAAGGTGTTAAGATTCTATTAATTCTTGATGTAGCCCCTTCTACATTTGCTTCTACAATTACCTGCTTGATTTTATCTACCCTGCTCTTGGGACCATCAACCTTAACAATTGTAGGAGAAGCTGATCTTGGACCAAGATAATAACCTTCGCCTACCTTACCCTTATCTACAACACTTATTTTGAATTCTTTACTGGATAACTCCTCTATGCTAATTTTTAAATGCTGTACATCCCCTCTATCTATAATCTCAATTTCATCCTTATATCTTCTGGGGGTAATCGTTATATTAACAGCATTAACATTTGATAGATTAGCAAGATCAGCCGTCACATCAAAGTCGGATTTTCTTAGACTTTCTATTATAGATCTTCTTGCTGCAACCTTAAAGTCTACTGTTTCTCCTTCTATAATTTCGTAGCTCTGCTTAGAAGTATTAATTAGATCCTCATTCAAAATAGTAACCGGCATATCAGAAAAAGTCTCATACATAACCGGATCATTTACATTAGTAATGACCAGCCACAACAAGGCTGCAAGAATTACGGAAAGAATTTTCAAACCTATATTTCTAGTTAACTTTTCTTTCATTCTTAAGTCTTCCCCTCCAAAATTTCAACCTCTGCTTAGTGTCAATGTCTTTTTTCTGAGTGTCGATTAGCTTTGCTCTTAGATAGTCTCCGTCTATATTACGAATCAGCTTACCTTCTTTCGCTATGGATACCTTACCAGTCTCCTCAGAAACAATAATGGTAAGACAGTCTGTCATCTCACTTATGCCTATGCCCGCCCGATGCCTTGTCCCTAATTCCTTACTTAATTGTATATTGTCAGACAGGGGTAGATAGCAGGTAGCTGCAACTATTCTATTACCTCTAATTATTACGGCACCGTCATGGAGCGGTGTGTTTTTTTCAAATATATTAATCAGTAGTTGGCTGCTTAATATACTATCAATATTTATTCCTGAACTTTCAAATTCATTTAACGGTATCTCTTCCTCTATAACCATTAAAGCTCCCGTTTTATTTTTAGCCATCTCAAAAGTGGCTCTGATTAATTCATTTAATGTATGGTCTGAGAATCTCTCATCCTTGGGATCATCAAATATGAGGATCGAACGAACTATATTCTTCTTACCCAGCTGCTCCAAAGCCTTTCTTAGCTCAGGCTGGAATACAATTAAGATAGCTATAATACCAACATCTATTGTATTTGATATAATCCAAATCACAACATTTAATTGAAATACAACTCCAACAAACCAGAACAGCATTATAACAGCCAGTCCCTTCACTAAGGTCCAAGCTCTTGTGTTCTTAATCCACTTGACTACATGATAAATAAGGAATGCAAGTATAATGATTTCAATTATATCTGTAAAGACAATGTCTGGTATAGTTAATCGATAATCATTAATTATGTTCCTAATTGCTTCCATAGCTATCTCTCCCGCTGTTATTGTATAAACCTATTCATCATACCCATAATCCTCTGCCTCATCTACATCAGGATCACTAAACTCTCTTCTCTCAGTGCTCTTTACATTTATATGCTTTACATTGACCTGGGGCACTGTAACAGTGACCTTTGGAACTGCTTTCACATAATAGTAATATACATCATCCTCAAACTGGGCATACTCCACTCCCGAATAATCTAAGGTTAGCTTAAAGAAATGAATAATATAGACCAGTGCAATAGATACTATAGTACCTAGAATCATACTTAAAATCTGCTTAGATTGATTTAATATCAAGTAACTGATTAAGAAGCCTAATATTCCTGTTAATCCTCCTGCCAGTATTGATATCTCAAATGCATAATCAAAGGACATTTTTCTTATAAAATATGTTACCATTATTGTCAATGAAAATATGACAACAGTCATAATCATTTGACGATTCCCTGTCAGACTGTCAATAACATGAGTATAAAGCTGAATAATATCCTCGATTGATATATTAACCTGCATGGTTATTGCTGATTTAATAATCTGAAAGAGAAAATATATTATTACACCACAGCTTGTAGGAATCATAGCTACTGGTGTGGATATAAGTCCAAGTAAAATAGGTATTATATATGGTATCTTAAGAAGAAACAATATTGGTACTGCAAGCAGTACATATCCATACTTGGGTGTATATCTCGCAAATAGGAGATATAGTATCATCAATATAACAATTATCATAACAGATAATATCGGAGATATAAAATACACATGAAGCACAGATATTACAGCTGCTAGTAGAACCATAACAGCCGATGGTGTAAAAGCACTTAGTAAAGAAATGCCAAGTATGATGGGCAAGGATTTAAGTCTTTCATCATAGCCAATCTCTTTATTTATAGCCTGAAATGCTATAAAAGCAAAAATAAACTTTACTACCGGTAGAAGATATGCATCATATCTTTGATAAAAGTTTTTTATTCTTTCCCTGAGTTCAAGTAATTGTAGCATCTTGCCTTCCTCCAAACTTATGAATCATGGGATGATTCATTGTATACTTTTTCTAGACGCTTTAATAATCTAAAATATCTTGAAAGCTTCTTTCTGGAAGCATCATATTTCATGGAATATAGTATCAGTGCTCCCAGTCCAAATACTGTGATTGTCATTATATAGAAACCCAGTACATAGGTTCCCAAGAGCTTATAATCCAATGTAACAGCATTTTTAATTAGATATTCCATCCTGTAAAATACAATTAGGGCTATAATTAATCCATAGCCTATGGTCGCTGTTATAATTGATTTGAGAACCTGTAACCTTACATAATCTGCCTTATAATATTTGCTAAGATATATATCTTCCTTGCCGTCTTTTTTCTCATACACCGCAAGCTTTGTCATTAACCTTATTTTTTTAAAATTTAACATTGTAGCCTCCAATGATATACCATTTATACATGGTTCGCGACTATTTCTTCTAATCTATTATTCTATCGTCAATAGTATATCACAATCATTCTTGATTTTGTAGGTTTATTTTGTAATTTAACAATTTCATGATTGATTTAGATCATCTCAGCATAATACGCGATCCGTTGAAGGGTATTGTCTCCTTCTTCGTAAAGGTTGCTCTAAAGTTAAACACCCCTGCATAACCTTTATTATCCCAAGCTCCTCCATAAGTCAACACATAGGACACATCTTTTTCCGCCAGGTTATACCAAGCATCACAATAATAACTTGAGGTTGATGCTCCATTCCCTATTTCACTAGGAAACATAATTAGAGGGTTGCTTTTATCAAAGCCCATTCTCTTAACAATCATATTACTAGGGTCACCAAATTGCTTTGCAGACAGCTGTACTTTTTGTATTGGAAGTTTATAAGCAATCTTTACAGTTCTATTATCTGGATATGTGATATAAAGTTCTGAATTCTTAACATAAGCACCATCCAGTATAATCCATACATCACCCCAAAGATTCTCAATGCCGCGGTATTTAAAGGATGATTGTCCACTGTCTGATGAAACTCCTCCCGACATACTAACAATTTCATTCGTTTCTCCGCTTATAGAAGGAATACAAGTTATACCCGTTTCTCCTTGTATAATATCGACTGGTTCTCCAGTAAATTCAATCTCTAAAATACCATTTTTCAAGTCATTTATCTGACTTATTTTCCTTTGAAAATGCTCCGTATTAACATATTCCTTCCAGCTGCCAAGTATAGAAACCGCATCACCTACATGAAATTTCTTAGTCATATTTGTTTTTGACACATATATCCGATTCGTATGCTTCTCTGATCTGACTGCATAATAGGATGTACTCTTATCCTTTAGTAAATATGGCATATTAACATTTACAGAAAAAATCGATTGCGAATCTATTACTGCTGTTTCTACTAAGTACAGCTTTTGCACTGTCATAATTGAAAGCAAATCACACTCCATGAACCCTTTAGTGTTCTTAATAAACTTTTGTAGCTTATTATAGGAGCATTTAATTAAAGGATGGGACTGACTCACACTAACTAGCTTATCCCCCTCAAGGCTTGAAAGATATACACCGATATAGATAAAATCGATTTCTCCTTCGGGGGTAACAAAGGAAGGATCCACCGAAAACCCAATTTCCTTGGTCGGGCTAATCCACAGATATTCATAGCCGTTGATCACTTCCCGCTTACAATAAAATTTAGGTATCTCAACCATAATATTTCCCACACTACCATCCAGTGAAAAACTATCTTCTCCGCTGTAGGTGATTTTCTTTCTACCATCCGACAGGACCTGAACAGCACAAACTTTGATATCTGACCATGGATATATATAGTCAAAGTCATTTTCATAAGGGGTGAGTGATGTTTCACCTTCTATGGCATTAAAATGTAGACCTGCCGCATCACCAACTCGTTCACAGACAGGATTACTATCCGTTAATTTCCATCTCACTCCATAGGTACCAGTATACTTAGTATCAGTATTCTTATCCCAGGTTACTTGTATCTCGCATTTAGTATTTGTTGAAATCAATAACATGTCTCCTACCTTTAAATTCAACGGCTCCAGCTCAGCAGGCCTTTTATGATTATTTGAGGTCTTAGTAAAATACCATTTGTCCTCATCCATATGAAGAATATTTCTCTTTTTAACAGAAGGTAATTTTACTATTCTTTGATAAGACGGTTCATAGTTTGTGGGGACTTTACCATATTCAATCTGCATCTGCTTGTCTAAGTTCTCAGCACCTTCTTCCTTGTAATTAGCATAATAAACCCTGGCAGCTATTGCATTTGAAGGTAGGTCAACCTTTGAAAAAGTCTTATCCTGAAGAACGTCCCCTTCTATTTTATATTTTCTTGAGGCCCCTATATCTGTGATAATTTCACCATCGGCTGTCATGAACTGCCAAGTTGACCTGTTGTGAGATCTACCGCTAAGCACAAGACTTTTTCCCTGTCCCGTCAGTACCGGAAACCATTTCGTAGTTCTATAATCCTTAGATCCCGCAGAACGGATATCCCTTCTTCCATCAAGCAGATATCCATAGTCATATTCACCATCGTACAAATTCTTGTTCTGTATTGTAAATACGATATCTTTGGCATCTCCATCAATTGGTCTTATAGTAAGTTTACTCACTGGCTTCTTGATCAATATACCAGAAGTATCTCCAGAAGTATCTGAAGTGTACAAGACTGTCGCATTTTCTATTTCTTTAAGATTTTCATTAATTACTTTTATTCTATTCATCTCTATATTATCCTTCTTCTTTATATAACTTATCTTAGAAAAACACAAAATAATTATGACGACAATCGAAACCTGTAAAGAATAGTTAATTAATTTATTATAATTTATACTTTGAAACTTCATATTGCGAGCCCCTCTATTAACCACATTTTGGAATATTGTCTCAATATAATATTAGCATAGTCCGGGCTCTATTTCCATTATTTTCTAAAGATTGTTTTGCTTTTAGTTTTGCTTCCAAACAAACCCTTTAACACTTTACTAAAAAAGACACCTCGTTCTGATATTTCTACCAATAACGAAGTGTCCTTAACTTATTCTCGAATGCTTATCTACTCTATACAGTAATTTCTATTATATCATCATTTGAATTTTTATTAAGAGTGAATTTTATCGTCTTTCCATGAACTGTGATTTCATATTCTCCTTTAAAGCCATCCAGAATAACATTACCATATTCGTCTGTTCGTAATTCACCTTCTGTATTCCATTCTTCACGGATCAGACGCTTCAATTCATGATAAGCTGGTTTTGTCGTGTTATCTTTACGAATAAATCCACTTGGAGCTCCAAGCCATGCACCATCTGCAAAATCCCATCCGGTGATAGCTTCTACCAAAGGATGTTCAAACAAGATACGGTACATTTCAGACCATTCCCTCATCTGTCTTTCCTCACCTTCTGATGTTGAAGGCCATTCATCAACCTGATAGTCATTTAGATCCACTATATCTTTGGGCATAATATCACCTGACACCAGCGTATTCTCTGTAAAATGAAGAGGAAGTCCGAATACTGAGAATCTCTCAAGAATATCCTCAAGTTTTTCACGTCCCATATATCCCTGGTGTTGATGAGTCTGGATACCGATTGCAGAAATAGGCACACCTGCATTCAAACATCCATCGATTAGAATCCTATAACTTTCAGACAGGTTGAAGTCATTAATAAGAAGAGTCGCATCTGGGTTAGCGCTCTTTGCAGCATCAAATACTTCCTTAACAAGACGAACTCTGCCAAGATCCTTACATATACGAGTAATCGCATTATCATATCTATCATATACAGGCATAATCACTACCTCATTGATAACATCCCACATATCTACTACACCACGAAATGCTGTAACATCACGATGAATGCGATCTAATTGCTTTTGTAAAATAGTCGCGTTGTCATAATCCATCAGCCAGTCTGCACAAGCCGTATGCCAACATAATGGATGTCCTTTCACTTTTACATTATTTTTTTGTAACATTTTTGCAGCTCGCATTCTGCTGTCTGTAAGAATTTCACCTTCTTTAGGTTCAAATCCTCCCCAGTAAAACGGAATCGTTCCATAATTAAATACTTCTAACCACTTATCCACTCTATCTTCGAAAAAGCTTTTCTCTGGTATTTGCTTATTATGTATAACATCTTTTTTCTCCATATCAACTTCCGATGTAGCCGAAAGAGAATCAAATGCGCCACAACCAAACAAAAACTGATGGTTCACTAATTTTACTTGTACAGAAGTATTTGAAAGTATATTTCCTTCACTATCTTTAAAACGTACTTTTCTCACTGCTTTTCTATGTGCTAATGAACTACTCAATGTAAACCCTCCCATATTTTTAGTATTAGTCAAAAGATTAAAAACCCCCTAAGGATTATTTAATATAAGTTACTGTATTTCCTATTCTATCAAGGGGTGTTCTGACAGGTAAGCCATCTTGTGTATCAGCATAACCCAAAGCTAATGCTCCATATACACGCTCATCTTCTTCCAGACCAAGTTCTTTCATAGCATCCAGGATTACGGGATTTTCATTTAACCATCTCAACTGATTAATCCACACGCTACCCAAATCTAGTGCATTGGCCATAAGCATCATATTCTCAATCGCACAGGCACAGTCCGCAATATTATTCCCATATCCTTTCTTATTAGCAGTAACAATAAGAACTGGACAACTATAGTGAAATACATAATTGCCTTTCTTTGATGCATTTATAGAATTTACCAGCGATTTGTATGTATTCTCCTGAATCTCCATCTTGGCAAATTCTTCTCTGGCTAGATCAGCTAGCTTATCCAGTACCTGCTTTCTCTGAATTACAATAAAATGAGTGCTTTGAGAATTCCCTCCACTTGGAGCATATCTTCCTGCTTCAATCACCTGATGAATCATTTCCTCAGGAACCATTTCATCTTTGAACTTTCGAGTGCTTCTTCTACTTTTAATAAAATCCAGCATACTTTTATCCCTCATACTTCCATCCATGCTCGCCATGGTAAATCATCTGCTTTGTCATACCACCATCTATACAAATATTCTCACCAGTAATAAATCCCGCCTTATCAGAACAGAGAAAAAGAACCATATTAGCAATATCCATTGTCTTTCCTACTCTTCCTACTAGATGCTGATCAGCATCTGGCCCTTCATAGACAGCACCTTCGGTTTCAATCCAACCTGGAGAAATAGAGTTAACCCTAACCTTTCCGGCTAAACTTACTGCAAGCGCGTGAGTAAGAGCAGCGATTCCGCCTTTTGCTGCTGAATAACTTTCGGTATAAGGCTGGCTCATTCTGTCTCTTGATGAAGACATATTAATTATACAGGCACCATCTGCAAAATGCTCCTGAAATAATTTCGAGAGATAAAATGGTGCTGTCACGCCTACTGCCATGGCATACTCAAATTCTTCATATGAGCATTCATCTATACCACGCATGATAGGCAATGCATTATTGATTAAGTAATCAACGTGACCATGTTTTTCAATCACATATCTTGCAAAAGCTTCCACTATTTCCTTTCTACCGATATCTCCTACATAATGGTCTCCATCAGCGATATCAATTACTTCCACAATAGCGCCCTCTGCTTCAAAGGCTTCTTTTATAGTCTTTCCTATACCACGTGCTCCGCCTGTAACGACTACCACCTTATCTTTAAACTGCATAATCCACCCTCCCCTCTTTGTTAGTATACAGAAAACCTTATTTAGTGTCCATAGTTATAACATCATTAGCCAAACTTAGTGTTGAGCCGTCATTAACATGATATACTTTTAATCCATTACTTTTCATATACCTTCCTCGCTTTCGTGTATAATTCAGTCAACCTTATTCAAATAATACTAGTAATGCCAATATGAATTCCATTGTACCATAGTAACTAGTCATCCTATGTCCAGATTGATTAAATATTTCATTAGGATTGGTTATTGCTTTTGATGATTCCATGGATAAGTATTTTCTTTGAAAGGCTACATCCTCCTCAGATTCATCAATACTTGAAGCCTCATTACGTTCCGGTGCCGGCTCGATCATACCAATCGTATTCTCTATCAGCACATCATATGGAACTACTTCATTCACTTCCTTGCTAATACACGAATCTATCAATATCAACCTCCTAGTTTCTGTCAATAATATCAAATCTTAAATGTAAACGTCTTAAGTTGCTCAAGTAGTCTGTGTAAGCGTAAAGCCTACATGTTATTTAAAAAAAGACCAGTAGCTTTTATCTACTGGTCTTACGAATTATCTAATTCTATATTAAGTTATGTTACTTTATTCTAGATTTCCATCGCCTATCTTCTTCAATCATTATCCTAGTAGAGCTTTGCACCAGCAGGAATGTGATTATCTAGCATGAGAAGGTGTAGCTTTTCTTCTCCTTCTTCTTCGTGAATTGCGGATAGAAGCATTCCACAAGAATCAATTCCCATCATTGCCCTTGGTGGAAGATTGGTGATAGCAATCAGCGTCTTGCCAATCAGCTCTTCAGGCTCATAGTATGTGTGAATACCGCTTAAGATGGTACGATCAGTGCCGGATCCATCATCCAATGTGAACTGGAGAAGTTTCTTTGACTTAGGAACTGCCACGCAATCCTTAACCTTAACAGCTCTGAAATCAGACTTACTAAAGGTTTCAAAATCAACTTGCTCCTCAAATAAAGGCTCAATTTTCACCTTAGAGAAGTCAATCTTCTCAACTGACTTGTCAACAGCCAGTTCATTTGTTGATTTCTTCTTATCAGCATCCAA
>JAAYPG010000134.1 GCA_012519905.1 Clostridiales bacterium
CTTTATGTTTAGCCTTGGATTGGAATGAACGAGCAGTAACTGTAAATTCGCCAGCTTCTGTAGCTACGAATACACCCTTGTCATTGATGGTAGCCTTATCAGCAGGCTCAACAGTCCATCTGGTGATAGAGTCAGTCTTCTTTGTGCTTCCGGACTCAGTTACGAAGCTTCTGTTGTAGTCATGCTCTGCACCTACAGCTAACTTCTCAACTGGGTTGGAGATTGTTACTTCTTTGATGTTGTCTCTTACAGTAACTTTAGCGGTAAGAGTTTCAACTTCTTTACCGTCTTTATCTGTAATAACAACAGAAATTTTGGTTTTACCTACAGCTACAGCTGTGGCTACACCATTCTTCTCATTAACTTCTACAATAGCTTCATCGTCGGACTCCCAGTAGTACTTCCAACCTTTCTGCTTGTTGCGAATGTTGAAGTTGTATTCATTTGGACCAGGCTTGCCACTTAAGTGTAAGTACTTGTTAGTGCTGTTAAGTTTTGGCTTAGCAGCGGCAAAAGCACCAGCGGCAGGAACGAATAGTGAAAGCACCATCGCAACTACCAGAACCAAAGACAACTTCTTAAAGAATTTAGTCTTCATATTCTTACTTCCTCCTTAAATATATGGTTTTGTATTATATTTTTGCGAGTCCCACCCCATTCACAAAAGTCTTTTAACCCCAGTAAATTAAGTAAAGGAAACGCATCAATATAATCATTCCAACAACAAGATGATTATAACAATAAAGGAAAAAAAGGTCAAGTCCTTTTATCTCTGTTTCTGGATAAATTACCAGTTCTAGCCTGTTCTCCTTTATCGCCCTAAAAATCCTCGTCGGACGATTATATCCTAGTCAAAATCTTGTAGGGATAACCCCTTACTCCTCGCATTCTCCCACAGCGCTCTGCCTATCAGCAGGTGTAGAATAGGATGTGACTTAACCTGCCTATATGGTTCTTACGCTAAATGGTTCCTGACTCATTGCTTTGACTATGAATATATAATGCACCTTGTATGTGTCAAATTTATGTCACGCTTTTGTCATAATTAGATTATTTTCAAGATTTCCTCTACCTCGGTCTTCATTTCATCAGTTTCACATACTATTTTATGCCTTATCTCTGCTCTGTGTATTTCTTCCACAGCAACTGGTATCTCTATGCCAGAAATTTCTCTGAGAAGTACTGCTTGCTCATAATCATCATTAGGTAGTTCCTTAATACCTATAGCATTAAGTACACTCTCTGCAAACTTATATGGACTTGCAGTTGCTACGATAACTGTTTTAACTCTATCCTTATCCTTATCAATATATTTTTCATATACACTAGTCGCTACGGCTGTATGAGTATCTATGACATATTTAGCTTCAGTATATACCTTATGAATAGTAGCACTAGTCTCATTTATAGTTGCGTAACCACCAACAAAATCCTCAAGGTTTTTTCTCATATCAGGGGTTATTTCATATCTACCTCTGCTTGATAATGCTTCCATAAGTTCTTTGGTCTTAGAAGCATCATCACCAGCTATATGATAAAGCAACCTCTCAAGATTACTGGATACTAAAATATCCATAGATGGAGATATGGTCAGAATAAACTCACGTTTACGATCATATACACCTGTCTGGAAGAAATCAAAAAGAACCTTGTTATCATTGGAGGCGCATATCAATTTCCCTACGGGAAGTCCCATCTGCTTTGCATAGTATGCAGCTAATATATTTCCGAAGTTACCTGTGGGAACTACAAAATTGATATGTTCTCCTTCTATAATCTCTTTTCTTCTATATAATTCTACATAGGAGTGGAAATAATATATAATCTGCGGAAGTAGTCGTCCTATATTGATAGAATTTGCTGATGAGAATCTATAGCCTGCCTTACTCATTCTCTCTTCCAAATCTTTATCCCCAAATATCTTCTTAACTCCTGTTTGGGCATCATCAAAGTTTCCACGGATTCCAATTACATAGGTATTATCACCCTTTTGAGTCACCATCTGCTTTTCCTGTACGCTACTAACTCCGTCCTTAGGATAAAAGACAATAATCTTAGTTCCTTCCACATCTGCAAAGCCTGCCAAGGCAGCCTTACCTGTATCCCCTGAGGTCGCTGTTAGTATTACAATCTCATCAGATATATTATTCTTTCTAGCCGCTGTGGTAAGAAGATGTGGCAAAATAGACAGGGCCATATCCTTAAATGCTATGGTTGCACCATGAAACAACTCAAGATAATGCACTCCCCCTGCTTTATATAGAGGAGCTATATCTGGGCTATCAAACTTATGATCATATGCCTTACTTATACAATCCTTGATTTCTTCTTGGGTATAATCTGTTAGATAAAGACTTAGCACCTCATAAGCCAACTCGCGATAATTCATGCCTGCCAGTTCATCTATAGATTTGGTAAGCTGTGGAATAGACTCTGGCACAAACAAGCCGCCATCAGGAGACAAGCCCTGAAGAATAGCCTGGGAAGCTGTAGCCCTTATATTACTGTTTCTTGTACTATGATACATTAAGTTCATAATTCTTAGTCCCCTTTATATGATAATTTCGTTTCCCTAGGGCGTATCATTCATTAACTTGGTTCTCTCTACCATTTAAAATAATAATCCGCCTATTAGGGCGGATTATATCACATCTCTTTATTAGATTCTAGTATGGATATGAATTTTATTTAAAAAACTCATGCTCTCCATGTTTAAAAAGCCATTGTAGATTGTTATCGAACCATTTTGCGCTACTTTTTCTAGCTATCCTTCTTGCCATAAAGTAGAGCGCTCCTTCGGAATGATCCTCACCATTAATAGCCCTTTGTACCGCCTCCTTAGTTTCAGCGGTTACCTTTACACTCCAGTATCTCTTATCTGAAATGGGTGAAAACTGATAGTCGTCTCCGACCTTCTGGAATATTACTTCCTTTACCTTGTCAGGAAACTCATCGTCAGCCATTCGATTAAATATAACATTCGCTACTAATATTTTGCCAATTATGTCCTCTCCAGTGGCTTCCGCTTCAACTATCTGTTCCAACATCTTTACTTCTTCCTTAGTGACTACATGCACCTTTGAACTTTTATCTGCAGTGGAGGCGGTCTTAGATATACTTTCCTTGGATAAATCATCAGACAAATCGCTTGCGCTTAATGCAGATGTTGAAAAGCTCTTAATAGCTTTTTTATCATTGTCTAAAAACACTTCGCTTTCATTAATACTGTGCATCAAGCTCAGATATTCATCATCATTCATGCTATAACCAAGTAACCAGTTGGTATCATCTGATGCCGGGACTGACTCTTGATTATTCTGAAGATATTTCTGCATGTAGTCCATTCTATACTCTACCTGATAACTATTGGTCATAGTATTTGTCTTATCATAGGTGCCAATAAGTCCTCTGTCCTCATTTGCTAGTCTAATTTGGTTTACTTCATGAGACTGTGTGTTCAAGACATCTGCTTTGGATTTGATATTGTAAAAAGTATCTGATCCAATAATAAGCAAAAGGAATGACAACACATAAGCTGCAAATACCATGTAAATTCCATGGCCAAACTCACGCAGCCTTTTCTTTTGAAGAAACGTATTTATAACCGTCATAAATATAACCATACCTTTCTTTAAGTTTGCAAACCTTGAACCTTAGGTACAAAGCTGCCGTGTGAGAGATAATCTTTCACACTACTCTCTTCTTTTCTGGCTTTACTATCTAGCCAGTGTGCATTTCCATATTTTGGTTTTCTTGGTAATGCTAACCTGCATTATATGTCCCTTATTTTTTAGTGTCAATAATAAAATAGAAATTTCGTTAGTTGCGCCTACTCACTATTTCCATATTTTATCATTCTTAGTCTTTATTACTAACTTTATAAAATATTTTCCATATTGATTTGTTTAGATTTTACAGTCAATTTTTAACAAATTATTAAGATATTATTAATTATTTTATGCTCTACCATGGTAATTTATTCATATTCTACAGAAATAGTACGGTTTTTCAATGTTTTTAGGCTCTTTCTACATTATTGGTACGTAATATTTTGTTAATATTTTGTATTAATATAGGGACATTGCTATATATCTACTAGTTTGATATAGTTTAATAGACAGTATCTATTACGGATGGAGGACCTTATGTTACCAGGTGTTTATTATGCCCGCAAGAAGAGCGGAGAACCATATTATAGAGCTTCTATTACTTATCTTGGCAAGCATATAAGCCTAGGAAGCTACTCTACTGAACAGGAAGCCCACCTTGCATATAAACTGGCTGGAAGGGTTCTTAGAGGTTCTCAGGATTGGAGAATTGATGATTATCCCTCATCCTGTCTATTATCATTTCACAAATGGGTTGTCCTAATAAACGTCAGGGATAATAGAATATATATTAAGAATCCCATATATATAATGAAGAGTTACTTCTTATATTATATAGATATAAATACAGTTCTAAAATTCGATGCTGAGGACTTGTTCTATTATGCTAGACATAAGATTTTAAAACGCGGAGGACATCTATTTACAACTGAGTATGGAATGCAGATAAATCTTATGTCACGTTATGGTATCAAGAACTATGCTGTGGCAGGAAAAGATTTTCGCTTTGTAAATGGTGACGATACCGACTATCGTTACTCTAATATAGAGATAATTAATAGATATAACGGGGTGACAAAAATAACAAAAAATGGCCTGCCTAGATATCAAGCCAAGATACATATTAATGGGGATTATATAATAGGAAGATACTCGACCGAGGAGGAGGCTGCCATTGCTTACAATAAGGCCATTAACCTATTAAGAGACAAGGGATTGAATAAGAATTATAGCCCTAATTATATAGAGGGAATGGATGAGATAGCCTATGCGTCCATGTATCAGCGCATTAGGATATCAAAGAAACTAAGAAATATAATTGTCTGACTTATCACGAATATATTAAATATATTTTAAATTTTCAAAAAGCACTGTAAAAACACTTGTTTTGTGTTATAATATTACTATATTTTTTCTTCTTCCGTTTTCATAGTTTCGCAAAATGAAGCCACTGGTAGAGTTCACAGGTTGTTCCGGTTCATCTGAAATGTCCCGAACCTGTAGCTCTATCAGTGGCTCAATTTGCCCTAGGTTTATCAAACCTTTGGCTTATCAGGTAGCTCAACAGTAAATACTGTGCAATCCGCTGAGATAGTTGCATATATTAATCCACCATGAAGGGTTATGATACTATGGGCTATGGCCAGTCCCAAGCCACTCCCTCCCGTTTCACTGGACCTGGAGGATTCTACTCTATAAAATCTAGTAAATATTTTGTCTAAATCCTTCTTAGGTATAACCTCTCCAAAGTTGGTACTGGTAATTGTTATCTTATCTGTGTCTTTAGTAAGTATTATTTCAATTTTTTCTCCATCTCTCCCATACTTAATTGCATTACTGATTAAATTAGCAAAGGCCCGAGCCAGAAGCACGCCATCTGCATATATTACAGCACTACTATGGCTGGTTTTAAATTCATACTCCATATGATTCTCTGTAAAGCTTGGATAAAACTCATCAAGAAGCTGGTCTATAAGCTTAACCATATCGACCTCGCTGTATAATGGTTTTACTTCACCGAAATTAAATTTCGTATAGGTAAACAGATCCTCAATAAGCTTTTCTAAGCGCTTTGATTTGCTATAGGCAATCTCTATATATTCTTTTTTTACATCATCCGTCAGTTGCTTGGTCGATACTAAGTCCAGATAACCTATAATAGATGTGAGCGGAGTACGAAGATCATGGGCAACACTGGTAATAAGCTCATTCTTTGCTTCCTCACTTCTTCTCTCATTTTCCATTATTCTTTTAATATCGTCGGCCATCTTATTTAGCTTGTCTGCCATCAGAGCAAATTCATCCTCGTTATTAATCACTATACGATTATCTAGATTACCCAAAGATATTTCATTGATTCCTATATAGATTTCCTTAATATAGCTAATGAATTTACGAGTAAGCAGGAGAAAATAAATTATAAACAAGGCTATCCCTACTGATATATCTAAGATAGCCGAAAGCACAGTGCCAGTAAAGCTCCATAGACTTTTTTGAAATATCAAATAAAAGCCAATATTAATTAGAGCTAAGGATAACAATGAATAAATCAGGCTTAATAGGCTATATAATACAATTTCAAATCGAAAACTTTTAAATACACTATTATTCAATCTTATAACCTACTCCCCATACGGTCTTTATTATTTTAGCATTTCTTGAATCCATCTCTATCTTCTCTCTGATTCTTCTGATATGGACCATAACCGTATTATTTGCATCAAACATTTTCTCGTTCCATACTCTTTCAAATATCTCATCAGTTGAAAATACTCTTCCTACATTACTGGCCAGAAGAAATAATATGTCGAACTCAATTGGTGTCAATTTGACATCCCTGCCATAGGCAATCACCTTATGGGTTTCTTTGTTAATAATCAAATGATCTAGCACAATCTCAGTGTCCTTCTTCTCTCCCTGAGAGTTGGGATTTAGCTTTGTATATCTTCTAAGCTGAGACTTTACCCTGGCTGTTAGCTCTAAGGGGCTAAATGGTTTTGTAACATAATCATCTGCCCCAGTCCCTAGACCGATAATTTTATCCAAATCAGTAGATCTTGCACTTAATATTATAATGGGGACTGTATTAGTCTCGCGAATTTTACCACAAAGGGTCAAACCATCCATACCAGGCATCATAATATCAAGGATAACAAGTTTTATATCTTCCTTTTCAAGATATAGAAGCCCTTCTACTGCACTATTTGCCTTAAATACTCTATATCCCTCACTGACAAGATGTATTTCTACTAAATCAGCTATTTCTTTGTCATCATCTATAACCAATATACTTACCTGCTTCAATTGCCTTCCTCCTCTAACCATGTCCCTATTATGTTATCATCATTATTGTATAATTTTTACACTAGTAGTAAATTGGAAATGGTTATTCATTTACTTTTATCATTTCTCATGTTAGAATATCTCATGTGAGTAGCACAGATGGTCGCACCTATATAGGTGAGGAAAGTCCGGGCTTCATAGGGCAGGGTGCCGGATAACGTCCGGTGGAGGCGACTCCGAGGCTAGTGCAACAGAAATATACCGCCATAGCAGGGACCTCCTTGCTGTGGTAAGGATGGAAAGGTGGCTTAAGAGACCAC
>JAAYPG010000135.1 GCA_012519905.1 Clostridiales bacterium
AAGGAGGATAAATCCTCCGTTATAGGCAATGAAACTAATAAATTTTATTAAGGAGGATTATTATGAACAAAAAGAACTATGTATTTTGGTTTGCCACAGGCTCACAGGACTTATACGGAGATGAATGTCTAGCCAATGTTGCAGAGCATTCAAAGATTATTGTAGAGAAGATGAACGAATCAGGCTTGCTTCCATTTAAGCTGGAATGGAAACCCACATTAATTGACAGCGTATCAATTCGCAGACTTTTTAACGAGGCTAATGCAGATGAAAACTGCGCTGGTGTTATAACATGGATGCATACTTTCTCTCCTGCAAAATCATGGATCTTAGGTCTTCAGGAATATAGAAAGCCACTCCTTCATCTACACACACAATTTAATCAAGAGATACCCTATGACACCATAGATATGGATTTCATGAATGAAAACCAATCAGCTCATGGCGACAGAGAATATGGTCACATAGTTTCCCGTATGGGCATGGAACGCAAGATTGTAGTAGGACATTGGTCTAATGAAAATGTACAAAAGCGTATTGCTAGCTGGATGAGAACGGCTATTGGCGTTACAGAAAGTAGCCATATCCGTGTCCTTCGTATTGCTGATAATATGAGAAATGTTGCAGTTACTGAAGGTGACAAGGTAGAGGCTCAGATTAAATTTGGTTGGGAAATTGATGCTTACCCAGTAAATGAGATTTACGATTATGTTAATGATGTTAGCACCGCTGATATTGATGTGCTTGTGGAGGAATATTATAGCAAGTATGATATTCTGCTTGAGGGACGTGATGAGAAGGAGTTCCGCAAACATGTAGCTATCCAGGCGGGTATAGAAATTGGCTTTGAGAGATTCCTTAAAGAAAAGAATTATCATGCAATAGTAACTCACTTTGGTGATTTAGGTGGCCTTCAGCAGCTTCCTGGGCTGGCTATACAGCGTCTTATGGAGAAGGGCTACGGCTTTGGTGGTGAAGGAGATTGGAAGACCGCTGCCATGGTTAGATTGATGAAGGTTATGACTGCTGATATCAAGAATGCTAAGGGTACTTCCTTTATGGAAGACTACACCTATAATCTAGTACCAGGTAAAGAGGGTATCCTTCAAGCTCATATGTTAGAGGTATGTCCTTCTGTATCGGATGGTCCTATAGGTATCAAGGTAAATCCTCTATCCATGGGCGATAGAGAGGATCCAGCTAGGTTGGTATTCACATCCAAAACAGGACCTGCTGTAGCAACCTCATTAATTGATTTAGGTAATCGCTTCCGCTTAATAATTAATGAAGTAGAATGTAAGAAGACAGACAAGCCTATGCCTAAGCTTCCTGTAGCAACAGCCTACTGGACACCAATGCCAAATCTTGAGGTAGGAGCAGAGGCTTGGATACTAGCAGGTGGTGCTCATCATACAGCATTCTCATATGACTTGACTTCCGAGCAAATGGGAGATTGGGCAGCAGCCATGGGTATTGAAGCTGTATATATTGATAAGGATACTAATATCAGAACCCTTAAGAATGAGCTACTATGGAATTCTGTTGCTTATAGATAATATTTATAATGACTTATAAGAAAATAGGAGGGGTTTCATGGAAGGCAACGCAATTAATAAAATAAAAGATATAATAACCGAGGGTAGGACTACCCTCGGGATTGAACTTGGTTCCACTAGAATCAAGGCTGTACTAATGGATGAGAATTATAATGCTATCGCCACAGGTAAGCATGATTGGGAGAACCGATACATTGACAACATATGGACATATACTATAGAGGATATATGGGAAGGTGTACAAGGTAGCTATCGTGACTTAACGGAGGATGTTAAGAGAAAATATGGAGCGACCATTACAACCATAGGTGCTATTGGCTTTAGTGCTATGATGCATGGATACATGGCCTTTAATAAGTCAGGGGATATTCTAGTTCCTTTTAGAACCTGGAGAAATACTATAACCGGCCCTGCTGCAGATAAATTAACTGACCTATTCCAGTTCAACATACCTCAGAGATGGAGTATAGCTCATCTATATCAGGCTATACTTAATAAGGAGGAACATGTATCGGAGATAGACTACCTAATTACCCTTGAGGGATATGTTCATTGGAAACTTACCGGTGAAAAGGTACTTGGAATTGGCGATTGCGCAGGTATGTTTCCTGTGGATTCAACTACCAAGGATTTTAATGAGCGCATGATAAAGCAGTTCGATGAACTAGTGGCAGCAGAGGGACTTCCTTGGAAGCTTAGAGATATACTTCCAAAGGTAATGGTGGCTGGAGAGTTAGCCGGAAGACTTACTGACGAGGGAGCAAAGCTTCTTGATCCCAGCGGTAACCTAAAGCCGGGGATACCCTTCTGTCCACCAGAGGGTGATGCTGGAACTGGTATGGTGGCTACCAATAGTGTTGCTAAAAGAACAAGTAATGTATCTGCTGGAACCAGTGTATTCGCCATGGTTGTCTTAGAGCAGGAGCTTAAGAAGGTTCATAAGGAGATCGACCTTGTAGTTACACCTGCTGGTGATCCTGTGGCTATGGCTCATAGTAACAACTGTACCTCTGATTTGAATGCTTGGGTTTCCTTATTTGGAGAGTTTGCGAAAAGTATAGGCGTAGACATAGAAACACCGAAGCTTTATGATGTCCTATATTTTAAAGCGCTCGAAGGAGACGCGGACTGTGGAGGACTTCTTTCCTATGGCTATTATTCAGGAGAGCATATTACGCATTTTGAAGAGGGTAGGCCTCTCTTTGTCAGACAGCCTGATGCTAAGTTCAATTTAGCCAACTTTATGAGGGTCCATCTCTATACAGCTCTTGGAGCCCTAAAGACCGGTCTTGATATTCTATTTAAAGAAGAGAACGTAGAGGTAGACCAGGTATTAGGACACGGTGGTTTATTTAAGACGGAGGGTGTAGGACAGAGATTCCTTGCAGCGGCTATGGATACACCGGTTACTGTTATGGAGACAGCGGGCGAAGGCGGTGCCTGGGGTATTGCTCTTTTGGCTGATTATATGCTTCGTAAGGATGAGAATGAATCCTTAGATCAATATTTATCAGAAAGAGTATTTGCAGGTATGACAGGTATAACCATTGAGCCAGACAAGAATGAAGTGGAAGGCTTTGAGCAGTTTATGCGTCTATATAGTGCAGGACTTGCTATAGAAAGAGCAGCTGTTGATACTCTAAGGTAGAACCTTCCTAGGTCTTGCATGTAGAATCTAAGAAGGAAGATTGTTTTTAAGTACTTATATATAACTGTATATTTTATAGAAAATGAGGTATCTTATGCTAGAGAAACTAAAGAAAGAAGTATATGAAGCTAATATGGAGCTTCCGAGGCGTGGTCTTATTACCTATACATGGGGAAATGTTAGCGGAATTGACAGAGAGCAGGGGCTATTTGTTATAAAGCCAAGCGGTGTCAGGTACGAGGAGCTAAAGCCTGAAGATATGGTAGTTATGGATCTAAAGGGCAATAAGGTAGAGGGAAGATATAATCCTTCCTCGGATACTGCCACCCATCTGGAGCTATACCTTGCATTTTCTGAGATAGGTGGCGTGGTGCATACCCATTCCCCATCAGCTACAGCCTGGGCACAGGCAGGACGGTCCATACCTTGCTACGGGACTACCCATGCAGATTATTTTTATGGTGAAATCCCATGTGCTAGAAGCTTGACTGCTGAAGAGGTACAGGATGCATATGAAAAGAACACAGGACTGGTTATTATTGAAACCTTTAAGGGCAGGAATCCTATGCATGTACCCGGAGTTCTATGTAAAAATCATGGACCATTTACTTGGGGTAAGGATGCGGCTGAAGCAGTCCATAATAGTGTTGTGCTAGAAGAGATTGCGAAGATGAACCTTATGACAGAGCAATTGAATGCCAATATGGTTCCAGCGCCTGAGTATTTACAGGATAAGCATTTTCTGAGAAAACATGGACCAAATGCTTACTATGGTCAAGCAGAAGAAAGCTAGGTGAAAAAATGATAAATGTCTGGCATGATATTAGTCCGAATAGAATAAGGCCGGAGGATTTTGTAGCAGTTGTTGAAATCTCAAAGGGAAGTAAGAAGAAATATGAACTAGATAAGGAAACGGGAATGATAATCCTTGATCGTATTCTTTATACCTCCACGCATTATCCTGAAAATTATGGCTTTATACCGAGAACCTACGGAGATGATAGAGACCCCCTAGATGTCTTAATAATATGTTCTGAAGCACTGGAACCTCTATCTCTCGTAAGGTGTTACCCTATTGGGGTTATGAATATGATGGACAATGGGATGAGAGATGAGAAAATCATCGCTATACCCTATAATGACCCAAATTTTAATATATATAAAAATATCAGGGAATTACCGCAGCATTTATTTAACGAGATGAGACATTTCTTTAGTGTATACAAAGAATTGGAGAATAAGGAAACAGCTGTAGATGAATTCGGAGGCCCGGAAGAAGCACTAGACATTATTCAATACTGTATAGATAATTATAAGAGATTATTCACGCAAAAATAATATAGGATTAATTTAATGGAACGGTGTCAGGCGCCAACTAAGAATAACCTTAGGTTGGTCTGGCACTGTTTTTTTATAATAAAAAAATTTACTAAAAAAGGTATTGACAAAACAATAATTGTCATATACTATACTAGTTAGTTAGTCAAGCAACTAACTAACTAACAAAGTAATGAATTAATAAACATAAGGAGGGGTTGGCTAGAATATGAATTTCAATGAAGAACGTCCTATATTTATTCAAATTGCAGAAGGTATAGAAGATGCCATTTTATCTGGAGCTTTCAGTGAGGAAAGTCAAATTCCCTCAATTACAGATTTTTCTGTTAACTACCGAATTAATCCTGCCACAGCGCTAAAGGGGATTAACATTTTGGTAGAAGAGGGAGTTATATACAAGAAACGGGGGGTCGGAATGTTTGTAGCGGATGGAGCTGTTAGTAAGCTTAAGGGAAAGAGAAAAGAACAGTTTTTTGATAATTACATTAAGAACTTAGTAGAGGAAGCAAGGCGTTTAGGTATATCAAAGGATGAGGTTATAAGACTGTTAGAAAGAGGGTATGTGAAATGAGTATAGAGGTTAAGAACATTAGTAAGAGCTTTGGAAGCACCTGTGCACTTGGTGGAGTAAGTATTAATTTAGAAGAAAACAGAATATATGGATTACTTGGGAGAAACGGCGCTGGAAAAACCACTTTACTAAACATTATTACGAATCGTATTTTTGCTGATGAGGGCGAGGTCTTAGTAGATGGTTTATCTTCCATGGAAAATGATGAGGCCCTAAGTAAAATCTATATGATGGGTGAGAAGAACTACTATCCTGATAACATGAAAATTAAAGAAATTTTCCGTTGGACCAAGGAATTTTACCCAAGCTTTGATATGGATTATGCTAAGAAGTTGGCTGATCTATTTGAGCTTAATCTCAACAAAAATGTAAAATCCCTATCCACCGGATATAATTCTATTTTCAAGGTTATCATTGCCCTATCTGTAAATACTGCTTATGTATTGCTTGATGAGCCTGTATTAGGTCTTGATGCTAATCATAGGGATTTATTCTACAAATTACTTATAGAGAAATATAGTAGTCATCCAGCAACTTACGTTATATCCACTCATTTGATTGAAGAGGTATCTAATATCATTGAGGATGTCATCATAATTAAGAAGGGTAAGATAATAAAGAATGAAACTAGAGAGGAGCTTATGTCAGTAGGATATACCGTATCTGGCATGGCAAGCCTTGTCGATGAGTTTATAAAAGGTAAGGAAGTTATTGGTACAGATTCAATAGGTGGACTAAAATCTGCCTATATCATGGGTCAGATAATCAGGACTGATATACCTAAAGGGTTAGAGATTACCAAGATGGATCTTCAGAAGCTGTTCGTACAGCTTACCAATGCTTAAAGGAGGGATTGTGATGAATATTAAAGTAGCAACCAAATATCAAATAAATGAATATCTAAAGTCAATAAAAATATTTTATCTAGTCGTTATACTTGTATTGATCTTCTTTGGAGTAATTACGGCTGTAAATTCTTCAAGCAACTTTTATTCAACTGGTGGAATAGAAGGATCTACAATTATATTTCTGTTCATATTAGGGCTAAACTCCTTTAAGGAAACATTTTTAATGATGCTTCAAAATGGGACTACAAGAAGATCCATGTTTATTGGAAGGCTGATAACAATATTAGCCACTAGTGTATTTATGGCGGTGGTTGATAGGTTTGTTGTTAATATTACCCTATTACTAAATGATGTGAGTGAGAGGTTTCGTGTAGGCGGAATGTATGAAGAGTTTTTTGTCCAAAGAGCAGAATCCTTGCATATTGTTGTAAGGAATCTTGAAGCCATTCTTATAACTATAGGTATGTATGCAGCTGTAATGGTAGCTGGATATTTAATAACTTCTGCATATTATAGAATGAATAAGATACTTAAGATAGCCGTATCAATCGGGGTACCTACATCTGTATTAATATTGTTGCCTGTACTCGATGCAGTTGTATTTGATGGAAGAATCGCAGTGGCAGTAAGCAAGTTTCTCAGATTTGTATTCGGTGGGCAAGCAGGCAATCCATACAACCTTCTATTATCATGCATAATATTTATTGTAGTAGGAATAGGACTTACTTGGCTATTAATAAGAAAGTCAGTAGAGAAGAGCTAATCAGTATAAGAAGATGCATAAGCAAGACAAGTATGGAGGTCATGCCTTATAGAGTAGTGACCTCCTTATAATGAAAAAAGCAAAAATGTCCCCAGTTCTTAAATATATAATTGTTTGTGATACTTGAAAAAAATAAGCAATACATTTACAATAAAATAGATAAAATTAGCGTTATAAGGTTATTGCTTACTGATAGGGAGAGAAAAGTAAATGGGTGATATAATTATCGAAGAGACAAATCACAGAGTATTTGTTATTCTATTGGCAAATTCTTTTATGCTTGTAGCCTCTTTAGCAATATGTGTTTTCGGCTTCAAGAAAGAGAACAAACTATATATAATTGCTGGATTGTTGGCAGCAGTCATATTTGCTGTAGGCTTTATAATTGCAATCACTCAGGCATTAAAAGAGAAGAAATTACTGATTATATCCGTAGATGGAATAAATGATTGCTCAGGGGGCGGATTTGGCTTTATTTCATTTAAAGATATAAAATGTTTTGAGATAATACGACATTATAATACAGA
>JAAYPG010000136.1 GCA_012519905.1 Clostridiales bacterium
AAGGTATTACTATTATTGTAAAAATACTGTTAATGCCACAGGCCATAAATGTACCTTTAGACTTAATATTGAGCAGTCTCAGATAAATGATGTGCTGGCAAGGATTATTTCCGGTATGACAAAAGAGGGTAAGCTTAAAGAAGCTATACAGGCTAAAATTGGAAGTGTAGCAGATACATCTGATATGGAAAAAGAGCTATCTGTGAATCTTGCAAATCTTAATCAGGCAGAGACCATTAAAACAAGACTTGAAAAACAGATGGATACCTTGGATGTTACAGATCCTCATTATGAAAGAAAAATAAATGATTTACAGAAGCGTTTAGACGCCCAATATGATATAATCGAGGAGGCAGAAAATGCTGTAGAAGAAATACGTTCTCAGATACGAGACTTGCGTAGAGATCAGATTTCAAGCGAGAGTATCTATGAATTTCTTTTACATTTTGATGAATTATATTCTATGGCATCAGAGGTAGAGAGAAAGCAATTTATGCAGACGTTCATCGACCGCATAGATATCTTCCCGGAAAGACGTGAGGATGGTAATTGGATAAAGAATATATCCTTCAAGTTCTATGTTCCAATTATAAAAGAGGGCAAAGCGCCGGCAAATATCAAGGGTATTACACTTGATAAGGAAGACAATATAGGTGATTTAGTTCCCTTGGAAAAGTTGATGACACTTGAAACCGTAACACAACTTGTGAGGGAGTGAAACGACTGAAGAAGTCGATGTACGTCTCATGTCAGGAATGTCCAAGAAGACGAGCGATAGCGAAGGCTGATTGGAAACATTCTACGGCGGAGAGTATAATTCTGTTGACGTATTGTGGTGATGAGGAGAAAAAGTAGAAGTTGACCACAACATATAGTGGTTTGAGGACGAAATTTGGGTCAAAAATCGGTGAAAAACACCGTCTTTGACCCTTTTTGGGGTGATTTATAGATGACATAGGGTAATATGAGTGATGAAGATAGAAAACGGGAATTTTAGGTTGATAAATGGATGGATGATTTATATACTATAGATGAACATAAGTAGAAATTTTGTGTCTTAAATTCGGAACAGGACAGGGCCTGTTCCCTACGTTAATTACATAGAATATCCATATTTTTGTAGGGAACGACCTCAGTGTCGTTCCGTGGAATAATTGGGGACATTCCACAAATAGATAGAACGTCTTGCAGGGGGTGTCCCCTTTCCTTTATGTCACATAATTAGTATATTGTGATCTAAGTATTATTTATAATCAAATGTATAAATAGAAATTTAGAGGGAGGCTTGAAACTATGCAAGAAAAGATATTTAGAGAAAGAGACTGGAAACTTTTTAGAAGCAAAATTGCTGATTGGCAGGAATCATATATGGATAGGCTCAATAAGGAGTATATAGAGCTACTAAGTAAAGACGCTAATACATCAGAAAAGTTTTGGAGGCTAGACAAGAGAATAAAGGAAGATAAGAAGAAGGCTGGGGTTCAATTAGAAATGAGTCGATCAAAGCTTATTAATAATATTATTTCCCTTATAAATGATGGTGCGATTAGTTTTGAAAATCTCGAAGAGTTCAGTGATGAGCTGAAGGAAACTGTAAGTGCCTTTATTGAGAGATAGTTTAGAGACGGTGGTTTCTGCTGTCAATCATGAAGGTTTATCACAGATTTAAAAATAGGATGAATTAAGGATTTATATAATATACAATAAAATCAGACTTAGATTTGATAAGACTTAATAATCTCTAGATATATTAAAGATGAGGAGACTTGCTAATGGGACATTATTGTAAAATATGTGGAAGGACACGAGCTAATGAAAAGTTCTCAGGGAAGGGGCATAAAAATCAAATTTGTAAAGATTGCTCTAGAAAACCAAAACAACAAGGACAGAGTAACTCAAAAGAAGACGATTTAATTTTAGGGGCAATGACACTACCAGAAGACGAAGATGAGCTGGAAGATATATACTTTAATAATGTTTGGTTTCCTGAGAATGAATTGGAAGAAGAAAATACTTATATCGAAAATGATGAGGAGATTCCATTTTAACTAGCAGTGTGCAGTCTATGTATAAGAACTTTTTATTGATAGACCCAATCACTAATGATGATTCTGGGATGTATATATAAATTATGATACTAGAGGGGACAAATATAATGAACTATAAGGAGTTTATGAAAGCGGTTGAAGAAAAACTATTTAACATGTCTGAAGAAGAGAAAACTAAATGGATATATAATAAAGCTCGAATAGTAAAGGAGAGTCAAAGAGAAGAGGTTCTCAATTCTTTGGATAAAGAACCAGATTATAATCCTACTATTTACGAAAAAGACAAGATAGAACAGTGGTGTGAAAAGGTAGAGGAAGGAGAAATCTACTTTGAATGCAGTGGATATGAAGTATATGGTGAAAGTTATTGGGATAGTGACTATGAGTATGATTATTACGATCCTTTTAGAATAATAGATAGTCTATACGATATATTTCAAATAGCAGAAAATCTATTATTTCAAAAACGATATATAGAGTCCCATAAACTAAATAATCGTATACTAAATATGTCCTATTTTGTATCGGATAGAGATACTGGTGATTGGAATGAACTAGATTTTGAAGAAGTTGTGGATGAAATATGGACAACATTTAATTATAAGAGTATCATCTTAAATCTTTTGTATGCAACGTATCAAACGAAAAAGGGAAAAGATAGGGCTGAGAGTTTGTATAGCTACCTTATTTGGGATAAGAGTAAGGATACAAAAATAGAAGATATATTTCGCATAGGACCAGAGGAATTGCATGGTATAGATTCTTTTATGGAAGAATGGATATCGTTTCTAATAGAAACAGACGGAGATACAGCGGCTAAATTATTATTAGAAGCATGTTTATATAAAGGAATAGATTATCTATGCCAAATTGCCAGAATAAAGTATAAGAAACATCCTATTTTATTTAAATATGCTTGTGAAGATTTGTTAAAGCAAAATAAGAATATTGAATGTGAGAAATTAGGATTGGAGGCTATTAAAGTAGTTCCTGAGAATTTAATTATACGGGCAGAGATTGCAGATTTAACTGCAAAGGCTGCAGTAAATCTTAAACACTATGATATAGTTAATAAATGTCATGAAGCATCATTTTACTCAAAGTCATCATTAAACAACTATTTCAGATTATTTGAAATTACAAATTATGAAGATATAACCAAGAAGGCAGCAAAACACGTTGAAATCTTATCTGAAGATTATATACAAAATTTGAGTAATAGAAATAAACAAATGATAATTAATGCCCTTTCTAGAGATCATAAGGATATTATTAGATTTTTTAATGGAGAATTTGATTATATTTATGATAAATATAAAAATGATGATTATGTATTAGGATGGAGTAGTGGATTTAAAGGTATAGCAGTACCCCTTTTCATTATGTTATTAAATAACGATAAAAAATCTACAAAGACCATAGACAGACTTTTAAAAGGAATTATTTATAGAATAGGATTTGTGGGAGAGGATGAACAAAGTTTCCTTGATTCATTTTTAAACTGGAGGGAAAAACAAACTTTAACAGAAGACCAATATGAAAAGTATATGATATGGCTAAAATATGAGATAGATAAAAGAACTGAAGGCGTTGTAGGAGGTGGCTATAGAAAAAGCTATTATAAAGCAGCCGTCCTTGTAGCAGCCTTGGGTGAAACGCTAGAGTCTAATGGAATGATAAATGGAAGGACAATAATGATTGATCATTACAGAAAGGCACATTCAAGAAAGAGGGCCTTTAAAGAAGAGCTTAAATTGTTAAATGAATAAGTAATATAAAGAAATACTAGGTGATGATTATGAATCCAAACTATAAAGAACTATATGAAAAATTCAAAATCTTGAAAGAGGAAAATAAACGATTAAAAGATGAGGCTGAACTACTTAGGAAAATACTATCCAAGGAAGAATCAAAAACTAATAGTTCGACAGATTTTACATTGGTTAAAGAAACTAGTTTGGATCAAAATGATAACATAATTACAATGAATAGCACTAGTAAGGAAAAAATCAAATTATTTATGTCTCTATTTAAAGGAAGAGATGATGTTTGTGCTAAAAGATGGAGAAATAAACCTGGTTAATCCCCATATTGTTTTAATGATTTTAAGCTAGGTATATGTAATAAGCCTAAGATAAAATGTAGTGAATGCAAGTCTAGTGATTTTGTTCCTCTAGATGAATAGAGAATTGAGGGTCATTTATTGGGTAAATATGTACTAGGCTTATACCCTATGACATTGGATGACACCTGTTTCCTTCTTGTAATAGATTTTGATGAGTCTACATGGAGTGAAGATGTCAAAGTTGTAATGAAGACTTGTAAAGAGAATAACATCCCAGTATATGCTGAACGTTCACGCTCTGGAGATGGCTGTCACCTATGGTTTTTCTTTGAAAATGAAATCAAGGCATCATTAGCAAGAAAATTTGGAACAGCAATATTAAATATCTCAATGGAAGAATGTGATAAAATAAAATTTAGCTCCTATGATCGATTGTTCCCTAGCCAAGACTTTATTCCAAAAGATGGTTTTGGAAATCTAATCGCGCTACCATTGCAAAAGCATGCGAGAAAACACGGAAACTCAATATTTGTAGATGAAAATTTAAAAGAAATAGACGATCAATGGCAATATATATCTCGAATACAAAAGATTTCCGAAGATGATATATCAAGAGTCAGTAAAATACATAAGTCTATAGATCTAGGTATTGAACCTGAAACATTAAGAGTCGACAAGACAACGATTATAATTACTAAAAATGATTTCCCGGAAATTCTTGTTTTGGAGCGATGCAGAGGTATAAAAATTTCTAAACACGGCCTATCTTCTAAAGCTCTATTATTACTAAGAAAGCTTGCATCCTACGCAAATCCCGAATTCTATGCAAAGCAAGCAATGAGACTATCAACTTATGGGATACCACGTGTTTCAGTGATTTATGATGAGGAAGATGAAAGTATTACATTGCCAAGGGGAATAGAAGTTGAATTGCTAAAAATATTTGATGAAAATAATATTAGATATTTAATTAATGATAATAGGAATAGTGGAAAAGAGATACAAATTGAATTTAAAGGACAACTTACAGATAAACAAGAAGTAGCATTTCATGAACTTAGCAAATATAGTGAAGGTGTATTATCAGCAACAACAGGGTTTGGCAAAACAGTTATAGGTGCAAGAGTTATTGCTGAAAAAAGATGTCCTACTCTAATTTTGGTTCATACAAAAGAATTAGCAAAACAGTGGAAAGCTAGGCTTGAACAGTTTTTGGAAATTAATGAAGCAGTAGAAAACCCAAAAAAGAATAAAGCAATAATTGGTCAATTGGGTGGTGGAAAGAAACAATTATCAGGGATAGTAGATATAGCTATTATGCAATCCATGTTTGAGAAAGATAAGAGTGTAAAGCAGCTGATTAATCAATATGGTCTAATTATCGTTGATGAGTGTCATCATATATCTGCTACCAATTTTAGCAGAATTATAAGTGCTGCAAGTGCTGAATATATTTATGGATTGACAGCTACTCCAATTCGTAAAGATGGGCATCATCCAATTATATTTATGCATTGTGGACCTATTAGATATAAGGTTGATGCAAAAAAAGAAGCCTTACAAAGAGAATTTGAGCATTATATAATTCCACGGTTTACTAGTACTAGAATGCCTGTATTTAAAGAACACAATGAATGGCATATAACTGAAATATATCAGCATATTTGCGAGAGTAAATATAGAAATGAATTGATTGTTGCTGATATTATAGAATCCATAAATGCTGGTAGGAACCCACTGGTTCTGACAGAGAGAACAAGCCATATTAATCAATTGGCTCAATTAATGGAGGGAATGGACTTCGAAGTAATCATTCTATCGGGAAGTTTAAAAACAAATGAGCGTAACGAGTCCCACAAAAGAATAGAAGCCTTAGAGGATGGAGATAGATTTGTAATAATTGCAACAGGAAAGTTAATAGGTGAAGGATTTGATGAAGCCAGATTGGATACATTGTTTATGGGCATGCCAATTGCATGGAAAGGGACTATCGCACAATATGCTGGAAGACTTCATAGGAATTATGAAGGGAAAAATGAGGTATTAATTTACGATTACGTTGATGTTCATATACCAGTACTTGATAGGATGTATCATAAACGTCTTACAGCTTATCGTTCACTTGGATATGAGACAATTTTATATCGCCTTTCCAAATCGTCACGCGCTGAGTGACCAATTAAGTTGGACACATTATCGTATGCTTTTAAAGGTTGAAGACGAAAAAGCTAGAAGCTTTTATTTACAGGAATGTGAAAAGTCAAATTGGAGTACAAGGCAGTTAGAAAGACAAATCAACAGTTTTTATTATCAAAGACTATTATCAAGTCAGGATGAGGATAGCGTTAGAAACGAGATTCAAACTTTAGAGCAAGGAGTAGATGCAAAAGATATAATTAGAGATCCATATGTACTTGAATTTCTGGGTTTAGAGCAGACACCAAATTTATATGAAAAGGATATAGAGCAAGGCTTGATTAATCATTTACAAAAATTCCTATTGGAATTAGGGCGAGGATTTTCATTTGTAGCAAGGCAAAAGCGTATTTCTTTTGATGGAGAACATTATTATATAGATTTAGTTTTTTACAATTATATATTAAAATGTTTTGTCATTATAGATTTAAAAGTAGGAAAACTAACTCATCAAGATCTTGGGCAGATGCAAATGTATGTAAATTATTATACAAGGGAACTAATGAATGAAGGGGATAATCCCCCAATTGGTATCGTACTATGTGCAGACAAAAGTGACTCCGTTGTTAAGTACACTTTACCTGAGGGCAACAATCAAATATATGCATCTAAATATAAATTATATATGCCAACCGAGGAAGAATTAAAACGAGAACTTGCTAAGGAGCAGGAAATATTAGAGATAGAGAAAAGACTGGAATAAAAACAAAAAATGCAATGAATAAAGCCTTCAAAAGTTATAGTTTGAGGGTTTTGTTGTTTGCAATTTAAGAAAAGGTAAAATTATGGTAAATGTATTTTCATAATAGATATACCCTCCCACCAAGGGAGTAATGTCTTCCTACGACATCTTTATTGTCACCTCAAGGCATGTGGAGTGCGTAGTATTGATGTCGAGGGTTGAGGAGTAGAGTGTGAAAATGGCTTGAGATAAGGGAACTTCGGGGTTTCCACTATAAAAATCACCGATTAAAAATTCTCTGATTTTTGCTTCGTGGGAAAAAGTCGAAACAAGCAAAATTCCTTATGACAGAGCGATTTAGATGTCAGTGATTGACCAGTGGTCGATTTAGATAACATGGGTTTGCGAGTAGTCAGGTTGGATGTTTTTGTGAATCAGTGGTGATGAGAGAGTAGATTGGATGTCGGTATAATTAAGTTGTGTAATAGGCTAATCAACATAACGGAAAATATTGTATTGTTAGTTAGGCTACGCGGTGGAATAATTAAGATTGATTTTTGAGGAGAGTGAAAAATGATTGGATTAAAAAGGGGTACAGTAAAACTACTTAACCACGAAAAAGAATGGGAGC
>JAAYPG010000137.1 GCA_012519905.1 Clostridiales bacterium
ATATGACTGAAGCTGTAAGTTCATTTATAGACTATGCATTCAATCACCTAGGTGTAAATATAATATTTGCAACATGTTCAGATAAGAATATTGCATCTTATAAAGTAATGGAAAAATGCAATATGATTAAGATAAAGACTGAAAATAATCATAAATCATATAAACGTGGAGTTGAAATAACATATAACAGATTAATATATTGTATTGAGAAACAATAGATAAATGACATGTAGAATACGATACATTAGATAACATGTTTTTATACAAATGAAGACAATGCCAAAGGTTATGTGATAGTGCTAACTCATCTTTAAGATTATATTTATAAGTATCTGAAGAAATGCTTAAGAAAGAAAAATAATTGGAGTGAAGTCATGTATAAAATATTACAATTAAATACTCAAGCCTAGGTGGGGACGATCGCATTATTAGTGAGAATCAACATACACTTACCAGTGGAAGGTGGGCCCCAATAAGAAATTATCCTGTCTTACAATGGCCAATACAATATAAAATTGGTCCTAGTCCGGATTTATAGATGAAATATGCTGTAATGAAGTAGGAACTGGAAGTAATCGCTGACCCTAAAGGAACAGGCGGTGAATTTGTCACTGGTTGATTCAAGCCTAATTTATAAGAACCAAACGGAACCCATTATTCTTGATTTTAATAATCAAGAAAGGGGAGCCTAGGTCTTTGAGTAGAAAAAGTGAAAATCAAGGTTTTATTTGCTTATACTGTGGAGCAAGTGTATTACCACTTAATAATGGTAGTTATAGAAACCATTGTCCAAAATGTCTACATTCTCTACATGTAGATATCTTGATGGGAGATAGAAGCAGTTCTTGTAAAGGGTTGATGATACCTATTGGTATTAAGACCAATTCAAAAAAGGGTATGCAATTAATTCACAAATGTATTAGCTGCAATGAGGTAAGAGTGAATAAAGTTGCAATTGATGATAATCAACCTGATGAAATTACTGAAATTATGAAATTAATGTAAACGGATGTTATTAATTATTTTATCTTAAGTAGTTATGTTTTTTAAGTAAACATAGAAGATGAGTTAGCGCTATCACATAACATTTTGGTAATCCCCTCACCAACTCGAATCAAATGGTTCTGATATTACCAAGAAGTTGGGAATATAAACATTTTTATAGTCGATTAATATAATTAGGTGGGCGTGAGATGGAATGTATTAGTTATACTACTGAAATGCAAGACAGATTGGATAGAGCGAATTCCATTGGTGAAGTTAAAAGAATGGCTGTACTTCCAGAATATCAGGGTAAAGGCTATGGTAGATTGTTACTTGATAATCTCATAGCTGATGCTAGAGAAAAATCACTTAGCTTACTAAGGTTAGATACAATGAAAAGTTATGAAAAGGCACTAAATTTATATAGAAGTATAGGCTTTTACGAGATCGAACCTTATAACGATAACTACCTGGCAGAAGTTTATATGGAGAAGATGCTCTGAGATAACATGGCCGATGCCGCAATACTCGATTGGAGGAATATCATCTTATGATGTATGTGTATCATGTTGTAACTGATAGACCTATGCAAGTGGGACAGCAAATTGTTTTTGATGAAACACATCATAGTGGGGTATATCGAAGAGTATTCGATAAAATTGATATTGTAAATGTTGATGGACAGATAACAGTGGTGGAAATAGTAAAGGAAATTAATGCGAATGTAGAATAGGTTTGCATTATAACAATAAAAGAACTCTTCTTCATATGTTGACTATATGAAGAGGAGTTCTTTATTTCTTTTTGATGTGAATAAGCCCTTAATAGAATATGCGGAAGGTCTCCATAATATGATTAAATGCAGGTTTTTTATGCAGGTTTTTGTCAAATAGACGAGAGGTATTGGTATCATTGTCATATAACATAAATCCATCCATTAGGCCAAAGAATGTGACACTTGTAATATTAGCCTTGCCTCCTCCATCAGTATCTAAAGCCTTTAATAAACGCATAATAGAGGCGTATCGATTTCCTTGCTCTATATAGGCTTCCTCCGTTGTGTTACCCGCATCGATAGATAACTCTGTAATCTGGATTTCCAGACCTAATTCTGCATACTTATTGATGGCATTTTTTAAGGTACCTAAGTTAGGAGATGAGATTCCCCAATAGCCTTGCATACCTATTCCATCAATTAAGCCTTTTTGATTTAGATAATCACATAGTTTATAGATGTTATCTAATTTCTTAGTATCAAAGGTACCGTAATCATTATAAATGAGAGATACACCATCGGCTGCATATTTTCTGGCATAGGTAAAAGCCAATTCTACATAATCTTGGCCAAGAACCTCATACCATAGGTTTGGTTCATCTTCTCCATGTTTGGTTCTACAGTAGAAGAAACTATCTTTATCCCCCATGAGCTCGGAGGGCTCTACAGCTTCATTTACAACATCCCAGCAATAAACTACTCCAGGGTATTTTTTCTGTACATAGGTCAAATACTGCCCAATATAGCTTTCAAGGCGGTATTGCATAGTTTCTCGATCCACAAGTGCATTTTCAGACCTATAGCCTTCTTTGAAAAACCAATCTGGAGTCTGAGCATGCCATACAAGGGTATGTCCACGCATTTGAACACCATTATCGAGGCACCATTGTAATGTTTTGTCTATTGTGTTAAAGGCCAAGGCTGGATCCTTGATATTGTTTGATAAATTAAGTATACTTTGCTCTTGATCTAGTACATAGCTTGGTTTCATTAGATTTGTCAGGGTAACACTGTTAAAATGCTTCTTTGTAACTATCATGTATTCAGGTGAATTGATAGCACAATTATCGATAGCACTCCCATAAATACCAGCTCCTAGCTTGAAATATTCACCATTACTACTCTTCAAGGAAGGCCCTGTCAGTGCTTCGGTAAGATCAAAATTACTGTCCTTAAAGTTAGTCAATTCGTCAAGCCAATACTGCTCATCTATATAAGCTGTTTGGGTTGGGTTGATATCAATCTGGAATGAATCGTCATATATTCCGGACTCTACATTAAAGATATAGATAGTACCTGGCTTAAAATAGAAGGTATAGTAAGCATCACCCTTCTCGAATTCTAGTAAAATGGTAACTTGAGGGTAGGTTAATGATGTGTAGTAATGATGGAATAAAGTTTTAACTTGCAGGAAGTCCCCCAATTGTAGGGTGTAATTCTTCCATTTATCAACATACTCCTCCTTAGTCACTATAGAGCTATATTCATCGTCAAAATATATGTCGTATAGGAGATTAACTCCTTCTTCCTTCTGCATCAGTTTAATTGTAGATAATGCGGAAGTAATCATACTGTATTCGCAGGGAAATGCATCTAATTCAATCAATTCCTCATTTTCATAGTAAAGGATTACAGCCCATTGTTCTTTATCAAACCAAGAGGCGTAGTCTAAACTTTTACCACCTTCACATTGCCAAAGCAACTGGATAGCCTTCACTGATTTTCCTTTATACTGAATATTATCAAACTCGTAGACATCAAGAGTCTCTATATAAGTTCCCATATCCTTAGCAATTGGGTTATCGTCTTCAAATATCATCTTGTAAGCTAAAGCATCGGCTGATGATACTAAATCTTTAGTCTGATTAGTTTCTTCGGATACTTCCTTCTCGGTAGTGGTATCATCGGATTCTTCCTTCATTACAGAAGTTTTATCTGAGTTTATACCTTGCAATATGTCGTCCTCTTCTGTAATAGAGGCTTTCTCTCTGCTGCATCCAACTAAAATTAATAACAATTGAAATATTAGTATTAGCAGTATTTTTTTCTTCATATCCTTCTCCCTTCACAATGCATGTCTGAATTTTTACTGAGTAGATTCTAACAAGAACGCCCCAGCGTACTTACCTGCCGATTTTGCATCGAGCAAAGTAACTTGATATATGTTTGTCATTGATATATTGTAAATTATACCTTATAATACAGATAATTGCCTGACATATAATGGCAAAGAGAACATAGGAGTTGATTTTATGAACCATCTTATTATTGAATGCAATGAATTATTGAAGAATCAAGGTTTTAAATATGCTATTTGCGGTGGATTTGCTCTTTGATTTTGATATAACGGTTCCACTATTGTCAGATGAAAGAAAATGTTGGCTTATCAAGGCGTTAGAGGCATCATATCCAGACGGACACAAGTGGCTGGATTTGATAAAATCGTAGGAGAGGACTTAATATGTTTATTCCAAAAATAAGGGTTGAAATATCAGATATTGATTA
>JAAYPG010000138.1 GCA_012519905.1 Clostridiales bacterium
CGTCTGGGTCTTGCGCAACAGAAATTCGTGAACCGTGTCTGGTCAGGAATGGAGCAGCACTAAGCGAAAGCTTCTGTGTGCCGTAAGGTCACCTGGACTGAGTCAACTGTAAAGGTAACGCTTGTGGTAGGCATTCGAAGCAGAATGCACGGAATAAATTTATATAAGAGAATGTGCCAAGGCACATTCTTTTTTTGTATAATAGGAAAATACGTCCTATTATATAAAAATATGCTCCGCATGGGATGCGCACTCACGCGCTTTGTATATTGCCAACGAGACTCTTTATTATTGCGCAATTAAGAGTTTTGTGTGAAAAATGTGATTATTTATGAGAATTTTGTACTATTAAAGATAAACAAGGAAAAATAGGCTTTGTATTAGTGCGTATATAGTATATAATTATATATAACTAAATATATAGAGAATTGGAGAGATTCAATTGAAGCCAAAGATAAACATGAATGCAGTGAATCAGTTTCCAAAGGGAAGCATAATTTATAAAGAGGGAGAGACTTTATCAAGCATAGCTCTTGTAATTAAGGGACGAGTTCAGATTCATCATAAGGGAGCTAAATACTTGATGGGTCCGGGATCGTTTTTAGCAGTTAGTGATATTTCCAATGGAAAATATCAAAGTACATATACAGCACTAGATGAGCTAGCTTTTTATGTATTTGCAGTAGATCATAAGGATGATTTAGAGAATATTATGTCCATTAATAAAGATTATAATGGATTTATTATTATGTCATTAAACAAGGTCATTAGTGAGCTTGGCAGACTGTATAAGGGGATGTTAAAGCATGGTCATGGATTATACAACTTCCTAACAGATAAATTTAAGTTTTACTATGATTCAGCATCAAGACTGGGGTATACAGCCAGAAGGCCCGAATGGGTTGATGAACTATCAGAATTTGATAGCTTTCTAGTACCGGACTTAGATAAGATTAACTACTATAAAGAGTGTGCCAATATTCCCATAGATGTCTTGAAGCCATTTTATTCACATAGCAATATCATTACCATGTATCAGCTTGAGGACCAGTTTGAGTTGATAACTCAGTTAAATGAGATATTAAAGGATCAAGCCACAAAGTTACTAGCTATGTCAGAGTATCTTATAGATGATTCCGATACATGCCTTTTTGGATTAATTGCCGCATATGCAATAGAGATTGTCAACGCTAATGGCAATAGTGCAGAGCTTCTAGATACTATGGATAGTATTATTGAGAAGATTGATATGATTGAAAGCTTCTTTAAAAGCAGTCTAGGAAGTAAGATGAATATCAAACGTAAGAGAATGGAGGAGGCCTATCACCTGCTTTTCACAGGCACTAAGGATAAGGATATGAGTGTTCAGACCTACTTGAAATACTCTGTGGAGGAAGCAGAAAAGGTTATAGCAGATCTGGAGGAATCCTTCAAGCAGATTTTGGATTATTCATCAATAGATGCCGATAAGGCAAAGAGATATCAGGATAATATGCAGGATTTCGTCAACCTAAGGGATAAGCTCTCTATAGACGATAACGGAAGAAAAATCAGAAAGCAGCTAACAGATGAGTTTTATGATTTATATAAGCATGTATTTTTAAGAGCATATAAGGATAAGAACATACCGAGAATTATAGATATGTTTTTAAAGTATGGATATGCTGATGAAAGGCTATTGACAAAGGAACAGCTTTTATCCCTGTATTTCCTAAAGGAAGAAGAGACATCAGAAGCTATTCCTATTTATAACATTAAAGAGTGGCTGACCTTAATATTTGAAGGAAAAAAGGAACCATCTAAGAATGAGTTTGACCAGGAGTATAATGAGATGCTCATATCCCTTAAGAACAAGGGAAAGATTACAGAAAAACAAGCTAAAGAGTACATTATTGATATGGAAAGAAAGCTTGATTATGAGATACAGAACATGTTTCGCTATAATAACAGAACAACTAATGGTCAAATCAGCACCTTTGTACCTGTCTTACACAAGGATATGATGTACGGCCAATTTGAACAATCACTTATTACACCAAAAAGTGCTATGGAGGCATTTAACAAGCTATTAGAGGTTGATTATTCAGTATTTGACCGTGAAACCCTATATGTTAATCAGGAGAAGAAGATAGAGAAGGAATATATCATAGAGAGAATTTACCCAGATATAATTTTAATGCCCACAGTAGGTATAAATGGTGTAATGTGGCAGGAGATCACTGGGAAGAAAAGAAATAGTCCCGGGCGCATTTTATTCCCGATCTTTTGTGAAGCTAACCTATTCCAAAACATAGTTAAAGTATGCGGTAGGTTCCGCTGGGAAATGTGTAGAACCATAGAGGGTACAGCGTGGAATGATATAAAAGTTAAGTCCTTAACCTCTGAGTATTCTGACTATCTTCAGTTTTATCGTAAGAATAGAGAGCTATCAGAGGAAAGAAAAGAAAAGCTTAAATATCAGATTCAAAAGGGTAGAAATAATAGCAGAGAAATATTCGTTATTGATTATGAGGCCTGGGTTAACTATGAATCTAGAGGTGCAATTAAATTAAACAAACCAGTTAGAGAGATTATGGCTACCTATTGTCCATTTGCTAAAGATTTGAGAGAGCGGTTAATCATTCAGCCCATATTTGAGGAAGCATATATGAGATTTAACAGAAGTAGATTAAATAAAATTAGGGAGATTGAAGGGAGACACCGATTATTACAAAAGGATAATATTGAATTAACGAATGAACTGGTGGATACCTTGAAATATTATAAGGAAACTTGATAATAGTGTATGGGTAAGGAGAAGAAGGATGGGAAGCTATGATATTATCGTAAAGACAGAAGAGATTAGAAGAAGAGTTCAGGAAGGGGATTTTGATTCCGCTCAGAGGATAATGGACACCATGGCAATGAAAAAGGTAAAAAACATAGCAGATCTAAGCCTGTTCGCGGATGTTTATATACATAATAAAAAATATAATGAGGCTATTGAGCTACTATATAAAGTATATAAAAAATCAAAAACAAGAAGAACCTTATACCAACTTGTAGAAGCTTCAATTGGCAGAAAGAATATAGATGAGGCAGAGCGATATTTATCGGAATATAAAGAGCTGGCTCCTAACGATTTTAGTAATTACATATTTCGGTATAAACTTGATAAGGCTAGAAAGGAACCCTATATAATACTGATAGATTCCCTTAAGAAGTTAAAGAGTCATACCTATATGGAAAAATGGGCCTATGAGCTAGCTAAGCTTTACTATAAAGCAGGAATGGAAAAGGAATGTATTCAGGAATGCTCTGATATAATTCTTTGGTTTGGTGAGGGCAGCTATGTAGAGAAGGCTAAGATTCTTAAGGCTTATTATTCTGGTGAGGTTGACAAGGACGAGATTATCCAAAATCTTAAGAATAGGGCCACAAGCGTAGTGGATACTAACGATTCAGAGGATAAGCTTAAGGTTGATCAAGCTATGGTTGACCACAATGATGATGTCGAGGATTATTATGATGATAAGTCTGGTTCTAATGATAAAAAGTCTAATAATGAAGATATTGCTGATGATAATGCTATAGGAAATATTAGTTTACAGGACCAGCCCGTAGATCAGGTCTTAGATGAGTTGGCTGAGAGTGTTGCAAAAGAAGTGGATATCCTTATGACAAGTAATCAAGATAGTAGTGCTGATTCCTGGACCGATAAGGAAGAGGAGGCAGAAGCAGATTATATAGTCAAGTCAGAAGAAAAGAATGAGGAAATGGAAAGATTGGACAAATTGTCTAAGAATCTAAATGTAGATATACAACAGATCTTTGACAATTTCCTTCATGTTAAATCTATTCAAAAACAGCTAGTTAAGAGTCTGGAATTAATTATGAAGAAGCACACAAAAAGTGTTCAAATGATTATAACAGGGCCGCCTTCCTCTGGCAAAACTACTTTAGCTAAGGGGATTGCTATTTTCTTAAATAGAACTGGCAAGCTTAAAACATCTAAGATGGCTAAAATATCAGCGATAAAATTAAATGAAATTGATATTACAAACATGAAAGAGGACTTAAGAAACAGCTGTCTGGTTATTGAAAATGCCAGTGAACTAAAAAAGCAGACAATTGAAAAGCTATTAGAACTTATAAGATATTTTAATGGAGATATAGCTGTCGTGTTTGAAGAGAACAAGAAAAACATGAACAGATTATTTAGAGAATGTCCCAAGTTAATGGAGTTATTTAACAATAGAATACACCTGCCGGTGTATACAGATGAAGAATTGCTGGGTTTTGCCTACTCATACATAAGGCTTCAAGACTATAAAATACACCCCTTAGCATTGGAAGTTCTAAGGGATGGGGTAAATGAAATTATAACAAATACAAAAAAAGAAAAAAGACTAGAAAGCATTTCGAAATATGTGCAGAGTGCTATGACATCAGCAGATTTAAGGACTGGTAAATTATTAACAAAGCTTGTCGCAGAAGGTAGATTATCAGATTTAGATGTTCTATCCTTACTGCCTGAGGATTTTACCTATGAGATTACAATTTAAATTGTATGACTATATCATCCGGTAGCTTCTGACCTCTTTTAGATTCGACCATGCTAGATACATGTAAGAGATATGATTCGTTCTTATTATATGGCTCCAAGGGTTCAATCTCAATATAGTTGTTTACTGAATCATATCTAATGTTTGTTAATAAGGGCGTGTTATTCATTGTGGTAACATTAAGATTCTTATTATTAACCGTTGAAGGCTTAAGCGGGGCAGTAAACTTGATACGCCAAACAAAATTGCCTGTTCTAAATTTAAGATTCTGCTTCACGCGGTTCTTAACA
>JAAYPG010000003.1 GCA_012519905.1 Clostridiales bacterium
AGCGTGCTTTCCTTATCTGGAATGACTGGCAGCAAGGCTTCTGGAACACAACAGATCGTGGTAACGCTGGCGAGAACTACATGATGGCTCCTATAAATGATATGAGTATCTATCAGCCATCTGATCCTTTCTTTGGTAGCGGTAGAGCTTTCGCAGTTGGAACTAGCGATCCTGAGAGACAAAAGAGAGTTATGATGCTTATGGATTGGATGTCTAGTCCTGAAGGACTTGAAACCATCCATGGTGGTATCAAAGGATTTACCTATGAAGATGCAGCTGATGGTAATGGCTATGTTCGTACACCAGAAGGAGAGACCGCTCTCATGGATAACTCTCCAGTTCCTGAAGAGTTTGGTGGCGGCTTCTATGCTGACGGAATGCTTCAGATTAACCAATGGGCTGTTGCAGGTTGGGCTATTAATCCGATTACTGGTTACACCTATGTAGGTAATGGATGGCCTGCTGAAGTTGAGAAGGCACAGACAACTACAACAAGAGAATGGTCTGAGCGTTTTGATGCTGCAGATCCTGTTGACTACTTAGTTAAGAATAATAAAGTTGCTGTAGTACCATTTGTAAATGTTAACCTTGCTCCTGACCCCACAGATATAGCTTTAATCAGAAGTAACTGTGGTACATTAGTAAAGGATGCTTCCTGGAAGATGGTATTTGCTAAGGATCAAGCTGAGTTTGATGCTATCTGGAATACACTTAAGGAAGACCTTGCGGGCTTTGACTGGGATCAACTAGTTAAGTTTGATAAAGAGAAACTTAAGGTCCTTGTTGATGAAAGAGCAAAGGCGTTAGCTGCAAATTAATAGTAGGTTTATATATAACCTATAAAACTGAAGGAGCGCTGAACTTAGCGCTCCTTTTAGTTAGAAGGAGACTAAATATGAAAAACTTGAATAATTATCTAACTCCCATATGGGAGGGAGGACAAATTTTTAGAGAGACTTTTACAATGATTGAAGAGAATGGAAAATGCTCTGCGCCATTTCTTTATGAACCAGATAATATTATTAAGGTAGAAAGCTATGATGGAAGAATTGAATATCATGAGGGAAAAGATTGGTATATTGAGAAGGGACATCTTGTTTTGACTCCAGAAAGCCGTATACCTAAAACAGGATGGGATGGTATATATTTTTCTTCTTTAGCCGAGGCTGAGGAGGAGAAGAAGAAACTGCCTCCTAATTTTGGCCTGCCACCTATTGCTACAAATGATGGAAGATACATAAAGCTTTTTGCCATAGGTCATCCATGGATACTATATCAATGGCAGGTTACAGTAACATATACGACAAAGGAGAAATGGGAGGGTTATAAGCCAGTACCTAGTCTTAACCTTCTACCAAAACTTAAAGAAAAATTACAAGCAAAAGAGAAAGTAAAGATAGTACTGTATGGAGACAGTATTTCCTATGGATTTGATTGCACAGGTATATATGAATTAGAACCAAAACAGCCAAAATGGGCAGATATGATAGCAGAGAGCCTATCTAATCGTTTTAATACTACAGTTGAATTAATAAACGCTTCTAGAAGCGGTGAGAATAGTGATTGGGCATTGGAGAATGCTAAGGAATTAGTAATAAAGGAAAAGCCTGATTTGGTTATTCTAGGCTTTGGAATGAATGATAGATGTAAGGGAGAAGAATATAAGGAAAAAACAGATAGATTAAAAGGAAGAATACAAAAAGAACTACCTAACACAGAGTTTATACTGATAGCGACCTCTTTACCAAACACTCTCCTAAATACAGAGCCAATAAACTTTTACGCTTATCAGGATCAATATGCTAAGGCTTTGGAGCCCTTATGCGGTCAGGGGTGTATACTTGCTAATATTCAGGATGTACAGCGAGTTATTATGAAGAGGAAGAGATATATAGACCTAGCAGGTAATAATATCAATCACCCCAATGATTTCTTTGCTAGAATTCATGGACAGGTTATTGATACACTTCTTAAGTAGTTATAGACAAATTACAAAATGCGCGAGTAAGCTTGGGCTTTTAAATTAAATTGTGATAAGGAGATGAAAAGATGGGGCTAATAAACTACACCTTTTTCTCCCAGGTATTAAGGGAGCAAGTAAATGTTTCAGTTGTATTGCCTACCTATAGTATTTGGAGCACTAAAGAGTCTATAGAAGAGTTTTATAGGAAAGGCAAGAAATATAAAACACTCTATGTATTACATGGTGGCTCTGATGGTTGTTCTACATATTATCGTAACACTGGGATTGAAAGATATGCAAATGATAACGGTTTTGCAGCAATAATGCCTGAGGTTAAGAACAGCTTTTATAGTAATATGAAGTATGGTAAGAATTATTTTGATTATATATCTAAGGAACTACCCAGTGTTATGGAGGCGGTGTTTCCTCTTTCCGACAAAAGTGAGGATCGCTATGTGGTAGGAAACTCCATGGGATCTCACGGAACGATGAAGTGGGTACTTAATTGCCCTGAGTTTTTCAATGCGGCGGCAGGAATGTCAGGAGTGGGTGATGTTGAGGATATGGGATTTTTTCAAGGAAGAGCAGTTGGTCCTGTAGCAGATGCCTTCGGTACAGCCGAGGACTATAGAGGAAGTATGAATGATTTAAAGAAGCTGGCTAAGGACTTGGTTGATTCAGGTAAAAGAATCCCTAGATTATTCAGTTGCTGTGGAACCGAAGATCCTTATTATCAAGGTACTGTATTATACAAAGAATATGCAGATGAAATCGGATTACCCTTAACCTATGAGATTGGGCCCGGTGGCCATACCTGGGAATATTGGGACGAGTGGTTACGTAGAATTATCAGCTGGATGGGATTGTCTAAAGAAGAGGAGGACAAATAATATGGGATTAATGCATTTTAGTTTTTTACCTCAGAGCTTAGGCTTTCATACAAATGTATATGTAATATTACCATATGACAATAGCATGGATATAAAGCCATATAAGGTCTTATATCTTCTTCATGGGGGAGCAGGAAACGCTCAGGACTGGACAAGATTTACCAGTATTGAACGGTATGCAGAGGAACATAAAATCGCTGTAGTAATGCCCGAAGTTGGTGGAAGTAGCTTTTATGCTGATATGGTTCATGGATACAAATATTATAGCTATTTAACAGAAGAACTACCTATGGTACTAAATTGCTTTCTACCATTATCAGATAGAAGAGAGGACCGTTTTGTTGCAGGGTTATCAATGGGTGGATATGGGGCATTTAAATGGGCCTTTGATAAGCCAGAATATTTTTCAGCCGCTGGCAACTTCTCTGGATTTTCTTTTATAGATGAGATCTTAAGCGAGGATTTGGCACATTTGTCCAAGAAGGATAAACAAGGTATTAGCGCCCTGGCCTGGGGATCAATTGATAATTTATTGGAAACAAAAAGTGATACAAGATATATGGTAACCAATGCAGTGGAAAATAAAGTGGATTTACCTAGACTGTATGCGGCTATAGGCACTGAAGATTTTAGCTATGAGCATGGACAAAGATATCTAGAGTTTATGAGAACTAATGGAGTTGAAGTGAAATATGAAGAAATGCCAGGAGCCCATGACTGGAATGTATGGGATCAGGTGGTTAATAGATTCATTAAATGGGCATTAGAGCTTTAATTATATTTAATGGTATTACCAGTTCTTTTATGGTATTATTGGGAGATGAATGAGAAGATAGAGGAGGGCTATATGTCTAGATTTAAGAAAATGGATAATTTACTTGAAGAATTTGTACAAAAATCTGTGCCGGGCTGTGCCTGTACAATTATGCAAAATAATGAGATTGTTTATGAAGGATATGCTGGATATGCAGATATAGAGGCAAAAGAGCAGATTAATGCAAGGTCAATGTTCAGACAAGCTTCAACAACCAAGCTTTTTACCTATGCAATAATTGGTATGCTATATGAGGAAGGTAAATTCCTACTGTCGGATCCTATATCAGAATACCTACCTGAATGGAAGAATGTGACCAAGTATAAAACACTGCCCAATAATGAGCTAGAAATAGTACCTCTTGAAAATCCAATAACAATTAAGGATGTAGTCACAATGGCTTGTGGACTACCCTACTGTATGTTTCCTGATCTAAACTCTAGCCAGCCTGTAGTAGTTGCTATGAGTAAGGCTCTTCTTTCAATATCCGGTGATAGGCGACCAACCTTAAGAGAAGAAGTTAGGGCTATGGCTCAGGTACCTGTATTATTTGAACCCGGAACCCGATGGCTTTATGGTTTTGGCAGTGAAATAACCGGAGCAATTGTCAGTGAGATTACAGGAAAACCCTTAAGGACAGTTTTTAAGGAGAGGATAATTGACCCTCTTGGGCTAAAGGATACAGACACATATATAAGAGACGAAAACCGAAGTCAAGTAGTGAAAAATTATAGTAAGAACGAAGATGGAAGCTTGATAAAAATGTCAGCTGATACTGATGCAGACTATGATCCTAATATTACTCCAATGGGGGCAAGGCCAAACCTACTTTCTAGCTCCAATGACTTTGCAGTCTTAATGCAGATGCTTTCAAATGGTGGTAGCTATAAGGGTGAGAAATTACTAAGTAGAGGCACAGTTGATTTATTGCGCACTAACTACCTGAATGAAGTACAGTTAAGGGATTTTAATCATAATAATCCTTATCTGGCTGGCTATGGCTATGGATTAGGTTTTAGAACCCTAATGGATAAGGCGGCTGCTAATCACAATGGATCTATAGGAGCCTTTGGATGGACTGGCGGTTCAGGAATATGGGTAGAGGCTGACCCTAAGGAGAATACGTCTATAGTATATATGCATAACATGAGACCCAACGAGGAATTATATCATCATCTTAGGGTAAGAGCAGTTGCCTATGGATGTCTTAACTAATCAAGCTAAAATTTATACTAAACATTAAGGAGTAGAGAATATGGCTAAAATAACTTTTTTAGGTGCAGGAAGTACCGTATTTGCAAAGAATGTATTAGGTGATTGTATGTGCACACCTTGCTTACAGGATGCAGAGATTGCCTTGTATGATATAGATGCTAAGCGTTTGGAAGAATCAGAAGTTATTATTAAGGCTATTAACAAAAATATTAACTCATCCAGAGCAAGGATTCATACATATCTTGGTGAGGAAGAAAGAAAAACAGCCTTAAAGGATGCTGACTTTGTAATTAATGCTATTCAGGTGGGTGGCTATGATCCATGCACTATAATTGATTTTGAAATCCCCAAAAAATATGGTTTGAGGCAGACTATAGCTGATACTTTGGGAATTGGGGGTATTATGCGTGGACTTAGAACTATCCCTGTTATGTTAGATTTTATTAAGGATATGGAAGAAGTATGTCCAGATGCCTTATTCTTGAACTACACCAATCCAATGTCGATACTGACAGGCTATATACAGAAATATACCAAGATAAAAACAATCGGCTTATGCCATAGTGTTCAGACCTGCTCAAGAGATATTCTTATGGGCCTTGGTATGGAGGATAAGGTTGAGGGACGTAGTGACTTGATAGCAGGTATTAATCATATGGCATGGCTATTAGAGATTAAGGATAAGGACGGAAATGATCTATATCCTGAGATTCGAAGACGTGCCCTAAAAAAGAATAGCAGTGAGAAGCACTATGATATGGTAAGGTATGAGTATATTAAGCATTTTGGATATTATTGTACAGAATCCAGTGAGCATAATGCAGAATACAATCCCTTCTATATAAAATCTAAATATCCGGAGTTAATTGATAGATTCAATATTCCATTAGATGAATATCCAAGAAGATGTATTGCCCAGATAGAGGGTTGGGAAAATGAGAAAAACAATATCCTACAGGATGGTAAGATTACTCATGAAAGATCCCATGAGTATGCATCTTATATTATGGAGGCAATTATCACTAATAATCCTATAAAAATAGGTGGAAATGTATTAAATACGGGATTGATAGATAATCTACCAGCTGATGCCTGTGTAGAGGTTCCTTGTATGGTAGATGCTAATGGTATTCAACCATGTCATGTGGGGAGACTACCTGTACAGCTAGCCGCAATGAACATGACAAATATCAATGTACATCTGCTAACGATAGAAGCGGCCTATACAAAGAAAAGAGAGAACATATATCAAGCTGCCATGCTAGATCCTCATACAGCAGCAGAGCTATCCATAGATGATATAATCAAAATGTGTGATGAGATGATACTTGCTCACGGTGATTATATGAAGGACTACCTATAGTAAATATATTGTCTTATATGATATTTTATTATATTATATAGGTTGTAAATAGGCAATTGTGAAACTCGCACAAGATCATTAAGTAAGGTAGAGTTATGCAAGTACCTAGATACGCTGTAAACATAGAAAGGTTAGGTAGATTATATGTATGATAGCATTATATTTGACTTGGACGGCACCATATGGGATTCTACTGAAAATGTTGCCCTAGCTTTTAATGAGCTACTAAAAAATAAATACCCTGAAGTGACGGATGAGGTCACGGCTGATAAGCTAAGGGGCTTGTTTGGACAACTTCTAGATGATATTGGAGTTCAACTATTTAAGAGTGTATCGCCTGATAAGGCTAAAGAAGTAATACATGATTGCTGCGATTATGAATGTGAATACTTGGCAGAGCATGGTAATGATTTATACCAGGGCATGGAGCAGGTTATCAAAGAGCTTCACAAGAGATATAAGCTCTTCATAGTAAGTAACTGTCAGGAGGGTTACATTCAGTGTTTATTTGAAATCCATCCCCATATGGAGAAGTATTTCACAGATTATGAATATCCAGGTAGGTCCGGTAAAGCCAAGGCTGATAACATTAAGATGGTTGTAGAAAGAAATAACTTGGAGGCACCTGTATATGTGGGAGATACGGCAGGAGATGCAGCTTCTGCAAAGAAGGCTGGTGTACCATTTATATTTGCAAGATATGGTTTTGGACAGGTTGAAGAATACGATGCTGTAATAGATGCACCTTTAGAGCTAGTAAATAAATTAAAGCTATAAACATTGACAATATTGATCTTTATTTATATATTGGAAAGAAGAGAAAAAGATGATACACTCCTATATCTTCAAGGTAAGCGGGAGATGGAGATGTAAATAACTGAATTGGAAGTGAGAAGATGTTAGACGGAAAAAAATCGTTATTTTCAGGAATGCAAGCAACAGGTACTCTTCAATTGGGTAATTATCTTGGGGCATTAAAAAACTGGGTACAGTTTGAGGATGAATATGAGACCTTTTATTGTGTTGTGGATTTACATTCCATAACAGTAAGACAGGAACCAGCAGAGCTTAGAAAAAAGGCAAGGGCGCTGCTAACACTTTATATTGCAGCAGGGCTTAACCCTGAAAAGAACTGTATATATTACCAGTCCCATGTTCCAGCCCATGCAGAGCTTAGCTGGATATTAAACTGCTTTACCTATATGGGAGAGCTTAACCGCATGACTCAATATAAGGATAAGGCTTCCAAGCATGCTGAAAATATCAATGCAGGACTGTTCACCTATCCAGTCCTTATGGCAGCAGATATACTGCTATTTCAATCCGATATAGTTCCCGTTGGAGATGATCAGAAGCAGCATATTGAGATAACAAGAGATATAGCACAGAGGTTTAATTCGATATATGGAGATGTATTCACTATTCCAGAGCCTTATATCAAGAAGACAGGGGCTAGAATTATGAGTCTTCAGGAGCCTACAAAGAAGATGTCCAAGTCTGATGAAAATGTGAATGCAAGCATATTCCTTCTAGATGATACTGATACTATCATTCGAAAGTTCAAGAGGGCTGTTACTGATTCAGATAATGAAATCCGTCATTCTAAGGATAAGCCAGGTATCAGTAATCTTATTGAGATCTATGGAATTGCTAGCGGTAAATCCATAGCAGATATAGAGAAGGAATTTGAAGGTAAGGGCTATGGAGACTTTAAACTTGCTGTTGGTGAGTCCGTAGCAGCTATGCTTAAGCCTATACAAGATAAATATGTAGAGTTTAGCAAGGATAAGGCATATATAGATAGTATTATTAAAAATAATGCTGAAAAAGCCTCCTATTATGCCAACAAGACATTAAGGAAGGTCCAGAAAAAGATAGGTTTTCCTGAGAGAATCAGGTAGACTTTCTACAGAATTAGGAGTAAACATGAAAATAGTTTTCTTAGAGACAGACACCCTAGGAACGGATGTTAATTTGTCTGAGTTTGATAAACTTGGAGAGGTTATACGATACCCTCAGACAGCCTTAGCTGAGGTTCCGCAACGAATCAAAGATGCAGATATAATAATAGTTAACAAGCTAGCCATGAATGAGATGACACTGGCTGAGGCGACCAATTTGAAACTAATATGCCTGACAGCAACAGGTACAAATATAGTAGACTTTGATTATACTAATTCTCGGAATATAACTGTCACCAATGTAAAGGGTTATTCCACACAATCTGTAATACAGCATACATTTGCTTTATTCTTTTATGTCTACGAGAAGCTCAGCTATTATGATGAATTTGTCAAGTCGGGGAATTATATTCGCTCTGATATATTCAGTCATTTTGAGATGAAGTTTAATGAGCTTTATGGTAAGACATGGGGGATCATTGGCCTTGGTGAGATAGGCAGAGGAGTTGCTGAGATAGCTAAGCTCTTCGGCTGTAAAGTAGTTTATTATTCTACCTCTGGTAGGAATGATAATAGTGCTTATAAGAAAGTGGATTTAGATACTCTATTAAGTGAGGCTGATGTAATATCTATCCATGCACCCTTAAATGATAAAACCGTGGATCTCATTGGTGAGAATGAGCTTAGAAAGATGAAAAGAAGTGCTATACTCCTTAATCTCGGAAGGGGACCTATAATTAATGAGCATGCTCTTTATAAGGCCCTAAGTGAGGATTGGATAGCAGGGGCAGGACTTGATGTACTAACTGTTGAGCCCATGGCTGCTTCAAATCCCTTATCAAAGATTAAGGATAGCACAAAACTTATCATTACCCCACACATTGCCTGGGCAACAGTAGAAGCCAGGCAAAGAGTAACTGATGAGGTATCTAAGAATATAAAAGCTTATTTAAATGGAGAAAAACGAAACGTAGTTAGTTAAAGCTTGAGTGTTGCTTCATCAGCTTTATAGCCCTTTGATTGGAGTTATTATATTCGCGAATATCCCATGAATAGGATTTATCCGCTGCTTTTTTATAATATCTTCCGATAATGGATTGGCTATTATATTCATAAGGCCCTTCTAGTAGGGGGGCCACCACTGGAGCTGCGTCATAGGACAGCTGCCTGGTCAGAAATTCAAGATCTTCTTCTTGTAATTCTTGGACATTCGCTATAAAACATCTTGCTATATAATAATCTGGTTTGCTATAGGAGAACAGTATATAGCATAGGGATATAACAACTACTGAATATTCAAACAAGGGAAATTTTTTCTTGTATATGGATATTATAACACCAAGCAAGAGTAAGGCATCTATTAGTAGGAATAATAATACCAGAAGCCTGAGGAAGGTAAGCTGATAGGCACCTATATACAAACACATTCGGTAAGTGGCAGATGCTATCATAATATAAGTACAGCCAGTAATAGCTGTCATAATAGCATTAAGCCACTTATTTTCATTGAATATATTTTCGCATGCGAGGATAAAAACAATATTAAGGCAGGTTACCGTTAAAAGCTCGAAGAAGCCAGCTCTTGCATATTCCGCATAGGTATATTCTGCTGGCAGGCTAAACAAACCACCAGAAAAAAGATAAAGTATCTGTATCCCGCAAAAGAGAAGATAAACAAATAGAAGAAGAGTAGATACTGTAATACCTATAGTTGAATTAGCCTTTGTTTTATCCTCTGGGCTAGCTTCATTATCTTTAGAAGCCGCACATAGAAGAGAATAGCAAAAAAGGGTAGCCAATAATATCATTAGAATTATAAGATAGAAATCACGATATAAGAGCCATTCAAATAATGACAATGTTAACCTTGCAAATACTATGTCCGCACTGGATAATAAAGCAATAATAATTAACATTAGGGGTATAGCTATCAGGCATCCTATAAAGATGTTTCTTAATCTTTCATTTTTTATAAGCTTCTTATCCTTAATAAATCTATTACCATCTACAAAAAGCATTCCTATAGAGGATAAAGCCTTAAAAGGAAGCTTAAATATCTTCTTTAAATTTTCTATAAAGCTTAAGCTTTTCTTGGTGGAGAACAATCTATTAAGCGAATAATCTAGAAGTAGGAGTATTCCTATACTATTAAGAAATTGTAGGTATTCATTTGAAGTAAGTACATTAGATAATCCTAGTAGTATTGCCCCTAGAAAGCAAAGGTAAGTTCCCTTAGTAACAGTTATTTTTAACTTTTTTGATATAATTACTAGGATTAGAATCATTGTGGCTGTAAATAAGAAAGAATTTAGTCCTATCCCTGTCTTATAGAAGAGCATGGTAGCTATTATACCGAATATAATACTTAAGCCACCAAAAAGTCCGAAATTCTGTCTGATCTTAGTATGAATTTTATTCATCAATAAACCCCCTTGAATGGTCAATAATTATGATTACATTTATATCAATTATGTGCTTGATTCTCATCTACATATTCTAATATATCTCCTGGCTGACATTCTAAAGCCCTACAGATTGCCTCTAATGTAGAAAAACGAATTGCTTTTGCTTTATTATTCTTTAAAATCGAAAGATTAGCTTGGGTAATATCCACCTTTTCAGCTAATTCAGTGAGTCCAATTTTACGCTGTGCCATAACCACATCTAGATTTACAACTATCACTTCATACCTCCTCTATATGGTCAAATCATTTTCAAGTTTGTAAGTAACAGCCTGATCAAACACCTGCGATAATACAAGAGAGAATAGGCCAGCTATGATAAATACTAGAACCAATATAAGAGTTGCAGGAGTGACAACTAAAAATAGCTTTGCTATCATGGATATGGCAATTGCAAAGGCATAATACCCCATCTTTTTTAGAGATATAACATTTCCCCTAACAAAAGGATCCTCTTTAATAACTGTTTTAAACATTAGGCGGAGTTCTCTAAGTATAGCCAATGCAAATATCCCTGCCAGCATAAAGATAATACAAAAAGGTATATAATAACTGTCAAATATACTGTAATATCTTCCAGCCAGCCCAAATAGGTATGGAACACTTAGACAAATTAAGCCACCACTATAGAACATAATGTCTAATAGAACCTTTGTAATCAATACTAAATTAGATTTTTTCATAACCCATATCCTCCTGAAAATATGTTAGCTTAATTTATCTATATCACATCACCCAACGAATGTCAATAAATATTTATCGATAAACGATAAACATCATGATACTGTGCAAAATAAACAAAATATTACATAATTTTTGTGAGGTTTATTTGGGTCAAGACAGTTTACAAAATATGTATTTATCTGTATAATAGGTTTATCTAGTAATTTTCTTTTTTGTCGCTTTTTCTTTTTATCCCAAACCAATTAATTGAATTAAATAATTGCTATAGAGAGGGGGAGTCTTATGTGAAGATTGCTTTTTGGAGCAATGAAAATGAAAAGTCTCGTGCATATTTAAATTTTGTAGCTGTAAGTATTGCTAGTGTAATGAGCTATCCATACAAAATTACTGTAATGGAAAATTATTTTGGAAGGGAGAATCTGGGCAGGGCTTTTTTCGTCGATTATGATAGTATCCATCCAAGATATATTGGAACAGGTTTTTATGAAGGTAGGGGAATTGAAGGGCTAATTCGAAGAATTTATCGTGGAGATAATTATCCCAGCTTATTAAGGGAGTACCAAAAAGAGGTTATACCAAGGCATCTCTACTATATACCTCAGGGCGGAGTAATTAATAGTGAGCTATTCGATTTTGAATTGTTTAATAATCTCAAAGGTTTATTAAACCTTATTAATAGGAACACCGACCACATTTTTATAAATACAACTCATAAGAATCATCTTAGCTCCAATGCAATTTTGCAGGAGGCAGATCTAATAGTCGTTAATCTATATCAAAATCTCGCTTATCTTGAAGATTTCTTCAAAAACTACCATTCTCTTATTCACAAATCCTTATTTATCTTAGGAAATTATTCATCTAGATCAATTATGAGCTGTAATAGAATCTCTAGACTTTATGACATACCATTAGAAAATATCTCAGCTATACCATATAATGAGAATTTTCATGTGGCCTGTAATAATGGTAGCGCAAAGGAGTTTTTGAACAACAATTATTTCTGCTCACGAGAAAATCCAAATTTTCTATTTGTTCATGGAGTTAGACATTTTGTTCATATGATATCTAGAAGACTAGAAAAGTCCTTTCTTATATCAGCTAAGGAGATGGAGCCTTGCGTTTTTTAACTATTATTAGAGGTCTTTGTCTGATACTGCTGGGTGTTACAGTATACAGCATCTTAATGCATATTATCGGCTGGAGGATACCTGGAAGATTACGAAGATTTAAAAAGAGAAGAGATATGAACTGCTATAAACACAAAACTTTAATAGTATTGGGATATTATATTCTATTAGCATTCCTTATAATGCTTGGTTTTGTGCTAATAAAATATATGATAAGGGGTGAAATATGAGGCTTATCAGAAGATTGAAAAGAACAACAAAGCAATATATCATTGTAGCTTTAATCTGTATTACTGTAATAGGCTCTGCAGCTATAATTACGTTTATCATTACAACAGGGCAGATTCGTGAGGAATATGAATATATGCTTAATGAAGCCCAGCAGGAGTTGAAAGAGCATAAAAGGACTGTCTATATATCTCAATCTGATATTAGTAGAGGTGAGATTCTGACTATGGATAAGGTAGAACTAAGTACAGTCTATTCTGCCCAGCCATCGGACAGTTATATTACTAAGGATGAAATAGGCAAAGCAGCCATGATTAATATTCCTAAGGGAACTCATATTGTTAAGGGTATGTTGGCTAAAAATCTAGTATCATCCGTTCTTAGAGAGGTTGGATATGACGTGATACATATGAGCCCGAATATAGAAGTAAATGATTATGTAGATATAAGAATTCTATATCCAAATGGTGAAAATTATATTGTAATATCGAAAAAACCACTTAAGGGTATATGGCCTGATAGCCCATTATGCTTTATGTGGGTGGAGGAAGAAGAGATACTACGTATGTCAGCAGCTATAGTAGATGCTGCCTTATATAGGGGCTCCAAATTATTTATGACAAAATATATTGAACCAAATATACAGGATGCATCAATAGTTACTTATACCCCTAATATCTCGGTATTATCTCTTATAGAAGAGGACCCTAATATAGTTGAAAGATGCTCACAGCTTCTTAATAAAGAGGTTAGAAAGGCTATGGAAAATCGGCTGGCAGAGAGCCTAGGCTTAGATGTATCTATGATAGACTGGGAACTTGATGATGCCTTTATAGGACGTATGTATAATATATCACCCGCCTATCATGAGGGGGAAGAAGCTAATCTGAATGATTGCCAAGATACAGGCAGTAGACCTAATCAGGATGGCAAAGAATCAGAGCCTTATGATAAGGGGCAGGTTGAGCTTGGGGCCTTCCCTGATATTAATAGTGTGGATTTTGAAGAAGATGAATCCTGGTATTTTCCTGATTTGGGCGTATTAGATAGGTCTAAGAATTATGACATGGCAACGGAGGGCTAATTGATGATATGTATAGGTTATATAGGAGTAGAGGCATTTGATATTATTCTTTATATAAGTAAGACCCTTACCATACTTAATTATCCTGTATTGATAATTGATTTATCTGATACAGGAACCATAACTCATACCCTATATCATGGCATGGGCCTTGATAGTAAATCAAATATTATTGATTATAGGGATATCAATTATACAAGGAAACTACCTGAGGATAAGGAGTTGGCTGATTATAAGGATGGGGTAATTTTTATAGTATATGGCTTAAATAATAACTGGAGTACCTCCCTTTCACCGGACTATCTTAATATCGTATTAGACGCATTCCCATCTAGTGGTAAAAAAGTGAATGAATATCTAAGTAATATAAAAATAGATAATATAAAAGTTAGGCTTCTAGTTCGTAATATTATTACAAGGGATGATTATGATAGGGTAAAAAACTCTATTTTATCAGAGATTCGCTCAATAAGTAGCAGATACATATACTATGACATGAATGATTATGAAAATGCTATCAAATGTCAAGTGTCCCAGGCTATAAGTTTCAGAAAAGTATCAGCAAGCATGAGAAAATACATAAGGAGTGAGATAGCTGATCTTCTTCCTAGTATTAAGCCGTTCATAATTAGAAGGGCAATCAACCGAGCTATGAAAGGGGAATATTATAGATGAGCAAAATAGTGTTTTGGTCACCTCTACATGGTCAAGGACAGACTAGTAACCTACATATAATATCATTAGTGCTTAGCCTATTGTACAAAAAGAAAGTATTGATGATGCAGACACATATGTCCATGAACAACCTGGAAGGACCTTTAGTAGGCAAAAGCATGGGGTTCCTTGATACAGAGGATAGTTCTATCTTCCAAGACATAGGCCTTGATGCTGCTGTTATGTATAGCAGAATGAACATGCTAATGGATGATATTCTTGAGAGCTGCTGTGTTACTTTTCCTAATACATCCTTATTGTTGTTGCCTGGAACAGAGATGAAGAACCGTGAAACCTATGAAAGAGATATTTGCAGTGTATTATGTAGGATGATATTGGATGCGGAGAAAAGTGTTGATACTGTAATGATTGATTCTGACTGTGGGAGAGAAGACCTGTCAATTAGACTTATGTCATTAGCAGATATAATTGTTATTAATCTAACCCAGAGCAAGTATGTACTTAATAGATTTTTCTCAGAGTATGGGGATCTACTTAATAAACATAAAAACATCTTCTATCTATTTGGCAATTATGATAGAAATTCAGGATATAACATAAACAACTGCCTGATAAAATATAGAAAATACATTAATAAGAATAATTCCGGTACAATACCCTACTGTACAAGATACATGGATGCTCAGAATGATTGTGATATATTAGCAATGGCAAGAGCAGGTCTTAGCTACAATAATATGAGAGATATGGCTATGATTCGAGACAAATTTAATGGAATATATAGGACGGTCAAAAGAACATACATGGAGACAGACTACTTTTTTTATCAAGCAATTCAAAGTGCAATGAAGATCATGAATATGATTAATTCATCTGACAACATGGTTCAGATAGCAAGGAGAGGGTAATGAAGATAATGGATTTGATACTCTCGATTATATTTCTAACTGGTATGGCCATAACAATCTACTTTATCTTCAAAGAAAAAGTTGAGCCTGATGAATATAATGGTAAGAACAACTCTCTAGATGAAATATGTCGAAGCTTTAGGACAACAATAAATGAAATCATAAATATGGATTTGGATGCTTTAAATCTAAATAAAAAGGATCTTGAAAATAGACGAAAACTTAAACGTTCATTGAGTAATGCAATACGTAAATGCTCACAAGGAGATATGAATGCAAAAATAATAGTACTTGCTAGAGCTAAACATACCATACTTAATATAATGAAGGTCAATCAGGATAATATTGATGACATTATTCCATTTAATAAGAAGGAAAAACTGACTGCCAAGGATAAATTTGAGATAATGCTCTACCTTCAAAAACTCAAAAGAAATCAAAGGATGTTTCAGGGTATATGTGAGGCTACTAAGTTGGATAGACTTTACAAGGATTCTGATGGCTACTATTATTGTATCACTGAAGAAAACATTCATGAAGCATATGATCATAATATTCATAGCCTGTCCTTCGACGATAAGCTAAATATTTTGGCACAAAGAATCTACGAGGAAACCTATGGCTTATCTGTAGTCGATATGCTAATTATGGAGGATATATCCCTGGATAGTGTATCGGCTGGTGTATCTGGAATGACCAACAATAGTTTTAGGTATACTGAGGATGAAATTCTTATGGATCAACCTAGAAGAGCAAGTACCCATGACAGTATATGGGTGGTATACCAAGGAAAACCTATCCACCTTAAGTTTCTATCCTTTGATTCGCCTGCCACAATGAGTCGCATATGTAAGAACCTGGCGGAGCATGGGAGAATGGGACATTTAACCTCTGCAGAGGGAGGGATTAGGACGCATCTAGCAGATGGAAGTAGGGTCACAGTCTTTAGACCAAATAATGCCTTACAATGGGCCTTCTTTGTTCGTAAATTTGCTAATACCGCATCCTTTGAGTTGAAGGATTTGATTACAGATCAGGGAAGTCGCTATCCTATTGAGCTTATTAAGTGGGCTATTCATGGCTGTGTTAATCTGTTCTTTTCAGGTGACCAGAACTCAGGTAAGACTACCTATACAAGAGCAGCGGTAAGGGAGATTGATAAAAGGCAACCAATCAGAACACTGGAGGCTGATTTTGAGCTATATTTGAATAATGCCTACTCTGGCAAAAATATCTTGGCAACCAGACCCAGTGAAAGACTTCCTTTTCCAAAGCTAATAGAGCTACTAAAAAGCTCTGAAGCTCATACAATTCTATTTGGCGAAACGGCCAGTCTAGAACATGCAAAGCATCTAATTAATCTTCTATTGGCAGGAACTAAACGAATTATAACAACGGGCCATTGGCCCACATCAGATGATTTGCTCTCTTACTTTGTCCATTCTCTTGGTGGATATGATAATGGTAGTTCAACAAATATCCAGTCCATGGTGGCGAGGCTTATACACCTTGATATACATTGTGTAAAGGATAACGATGGACATAGACATATTGATAGAATCACTGAGATAATCCCATATGATAGTGACGAGAGAGCACCCAATGGGGAGCAGGGTGTAATTGGGCAGCTTGGGGAGATCTCCCACTATCTAAAGCAACTTGCCCGCAAGAAGACATATTATACTAGAGATATTATCATATACAAAGATGGTAGATATAGAATGATAAATCCCATAAGTGATGGCCTTGCTCAAATCATACTACATAATCTGCCACCAGATATGAGACAAGGCTTTCTTGAGTTTAATACGGTTATAGAAGGGGGTGTAGTAGAAGCTGGATGATGACTTTAAATGGTATCAGTAATAGACATAAAAGTAGAAGTCTCCTAGTTCTAAAAATATATTGTTATCTTAATAATTTCCCACTCACTTCTAGCTATATCAAAAAAATATCTTATCGATATCGAATGATAAGCCCCTGTGACAGTAAAACTATTGCTAGTAAGACAGTAGTCACATGTCTGACATCCTGGCTTATTAGCCTTGTCTCATTTCTTATAATCTATCTTTCTAATAGAAGGTTAATTTCCCTTATTACAATTGGGTTTGCTATATATTTCATAAATTCAGAGGTTGTAAGCCGTATAGCTAAAAATCATGAAATAAAGATATTGATAGAAATGCAGAAAATGCTGGCTGATGTTATTCATTTTTATTATATGGAATATCGTATAGATGATGCTTTATATAGGGCAAGGGATTACCTCTGTGATGATATGAAGGCGGCAGTAGATCAAATATATACACTCTTACTTTCAGCAGACAGAGAAGAAGGATTGAGGGAATATTATGACAACGTACCAAATAAATATTTACGCGCTTTTGTAAGCTTGTGTGTAGGTATTATGGAGGGAGGTGATCAGATATATGAGGGTAAGCTACTCCTCGTAAGAAATCTGGAAAATCTACAAAAGGAGATAAATATTGAAATAGACAAGCTGCAGAGGCTAAACATGGAATTTACAGGGGTAATCTTATGTGTTATCACTCCAGTATTTTGTATAGATATTGTTAAAGGATTTGCCATTAGTCTAAAGGAGAATATGGCTGAATTTTATTATGGACGTCAAGGCTTTTTATTGGATATAGGCCTTTTGTTAGTAATTTGGATAATATATTATGTTTTGCATAAGAGTGCAGAATATCCTAAATTCCAGCTTCCTAATCTTAAGTGGCTCTACAAAATAGAAAGGATTGGACTCATAAGGAGAGCCATGAATAACTACTGTGATAAGAATGCCTCAAAGCAGGAGAGATTACATAGACAACTACGAAATAGTGGTAATAGTATTAGCGCAAGGCATTTTATGCTTCGTAGCTTTCTAATATCCTTATCAATGTTCATCTTATCTATAGGTATAACCCTTTATCTTCATAGATACAGTAGGGAGCAGCTGCTTACAGTTAAGAGCCATGAGCTTGAGTCCTTAGCCACAAAGGCAAAGACGAGGGAAGATGAAGCAATGGCAGATATTATTGAAGACTATACAAGGAGATATTTAGAAAGACCTGATAATATACCAAAGGATGTGGATGACCTAATCAATGTACTTAAGGGGGATGGAATTTATTATGATCCTCAAATTAATAGAGTGCTGGCAGAAGATATTCTCCGTCGAGTGGATGAATATCGGGGTTATTATTTATCATTTCTTGATTTACTAATATGTCTTTGCATCAGTCTTATATCCTTTTATATTCCTAAAGTTA
>JAAYPG010000139.1 GCA_012519905.1 Clostridiales bacterium
GGAAGCTTCCAATAATTAAAATTAGACCTATTACTATACTGTATTTTTTGTGTATATTCCTTCAAATCGCTGTTATTTTATTTGCCGAGGAAGTAAAGGGAGCAAAGAGATGGATTGACATTCCGGGCCTTGGAAGATTTCAACCCTCAGAGCTTTCAAAAATTGCAGTCATACTGGTTACAGCATACATAGTAAATCTGGCACCCAGAAAGATTGATAAAATATGGGGCTTCTTACGGGTGGCATTGTTCATAGCGCCATTATTGGGGCTGGTAATTGCAGAGAATTTTTCTACAGGATTGATTATTGGACTTATCTTCGTATCAATCTGTTTTGTGGCCAGTAAAAAGAAGGCCTATTTTATAATAACGGGAACTGTCATGGGAGCCTTAGCTTCTCTTATGATATTCTTTGTTGATTTTAGATCGGATCGTCTTGATGCATGGCTAAATGTTGAGACCCATGAAAAGGGCTATCAGATCCTTCAGGGCCTTTATGCCATAGCCTCAGGTGGGGTTTTTGGTAAGGGTCTTGGAGAGAGTATGCAGAAGTTAGGGTTCATACCGGAATCCCATAATGATATGATTTTCTCAGTTATATGTGAGGAACTAGGGTTATTTGGAGCAGTCGCCCTAATCCTTCTATTTATCTTACTTATTTGGCGTATTTTTGTTATTGCTATTAACGCACCGGATCTATATGGTGGTCTTATAGCTACCGGAGTATTGGTGCATATAGCATCACAGGTTTTAATAAATATAGCAGTTGTAACAAGCACCATACCTTCGACCGGTATACCGCTACCATTTATCAGCTATGGCGGAAGTTCACTGATGGTTGTTTTGTTCGAAATGGGCATAGTTCTTAGCGTTTCCAATCAGATCAAAGCGCAGAGATAGGTTTGGCTAAGGTATTTTTATCACGCGGACAAAGGAGATATCATATAGTAGTATTATATTTCCTTCATAGTCTGAGGTGTGCTATGTCGAGTATCAAGGTCATCGGCGGTGGCAAGTTAAAGGGTGAAACAAAAATACAAGGTTCAAAAAATGCAGCATTACCAATAATTGCTGCTACAGTTTTGAATAAGGGTGTTACAATACTAAAGAATTGTCCTAAAATACTTGATGTATTCCATATGATAAAGGTACTTAATGAGCTGGGCTGTATGGCTACTTGGGAGGGTAATACCCTAATTGTGGACACGACTACCATTACATCCACCAAGGTATCCGAAAGCTCAGTTCAAAAGATGAGAAGCTCGATATTGTTCCTAGGGGCCCTACTGGGTAGAAGCCATGAGGTATCAATTGCTTATCCTGGTGGTTGTTCAATAGGTAAAAGACCCATAGACTTTCATTTGGATTCAATAAAGAGCATGAATGTTAGCCAGGAATTTCTTGGTGAGGATAAAGATATTATTTATTGCCATACTGATAAAATTATAGGAACTGATGTTTTCCTGAAGTTCCCCAGTGTCGGTGCTACGCAAAATGTTATACTTACAGCTGTGCTTGCTGAGGGTGTAACCAGAATATATAATGCCGCCAGGGAACCGGAGGTGCTAGAGCTCTGCAACTTTCTAATAGAAGCTGGGGCTAGGATATGTGGGAGAGGAACTGCCTTTATCGAGATAGAGGGAGTAAGAAGACTTCATGATGTGGAATATAGACTACCTGCTGACAGAATTGTTGCAGGGACCTATATGGCGGCTGTAGCAGCTGTGGGAGGTGAAGTTATATTACATGATACTCCGGTAGGTCAGCTAGATTCAGTCATAAGAGTATTAGATAAGATTGGATGTAGCATTAGGACCACCGATGAGTATATGAGGATTAGCTCTAACAAGCGACCTCTGCCATATGGTATACTAAAGACGCAACCTTATCCGGGATTTCCAACGGATATGCAATCTCAACTAATGACAGTCTTAAGTATTGCTGATGGGAAAAGCACTATAATAGAAGAAATATTTGAATCACGCTTTCAAAATGTGAGTGAACTTAAGCGAATGGGTGCAAATATTACTGAGTCAAAGAACAAAGCGGTCATATCAGGAGTGAAGCGCTTAAAGGGAGCACAAGTTGTAGCCCATGACTTACGAGCAGGAGCCGCTCTAGTAATCGCCGGTATTGCTGCAGAGGGAGAGACAATAGTAAGAAACGCAAACAGCATAGAACGGGGGTATGAGGATATCTGTAGAGACCTTAGCATTCTTGGTGCTAATGTACAATATTGTAGCGATAATATTATATAGAATTGATTGTAATTCTAATAAGCGTTATTCTTTGCTATTACCATAGCATAAGACGTATAGAGTTATCTGTAAAATACCTGCGTATATATGCAAGCGCGAGAATAAGGTGAATTATGAGAAAAATGTTGCCTAGGAAAAAAAATAGTGTACTAAAGAGGATAGGGAGACGCATATTCAAGTTAACCATATTTCTGATTTTACCGATTATGATCTTTCTATATGTATTTCAATTGAAGAACATAAATGTAACAGGTTCCTCAAGATACAATGAGCAGCAGATTATGGAACGATTGATAAGTACAAAAGCAGATAAAAATACCCTGATACTATATTTAAAATACAAATATTTTACAAATGTAAGAATACCCTTTGTTGAGAAGTTATCCTTTGAGTTGGTAGACAGAAATTCTATCAATATCCGGGTGTATGATAAGAGAATCATAGGATGCATTGAGTTCATGGGTGATTATCTTTATTTTGATAAGGATGGTATAATTGTAGAAAGCACATTAAATAGATTAGAGGATATTCCTCTAATCAAAGGACTAAAGTACCAAAAAATAGTTTTGAATGAAAAACTAGAGGTGCAGAAGGAAGAACTGTATGATGTAATACTAAATATGACACAGCAAATTGAAAAACGTGAGCTTAAGGTTGATACCATTACCTTCAATAATAATTATGAGGTAACTGTGGATCTAGGAGATATAAAAGCCATGCTTGGAAAACGAAGTACATATGATGAAATACTTGCAAAACTAAAAAACATAACTTTAAAAGCAAAAGGACAGAAATTAACCATCGATATGAGGACTGGAACAGATTATTTTATAGCAAAACCAGAAAATCAGGAAGATTAGATAAAAAATTATCAAATTAATCATAAAATCATAAAATTATGCTTGATTATTTGGGAATTTAAAGATATCATATATATTAGGATTAGAATACCATAAGTTGTGTGAACAGATAATTTTGTCCCATGATAATGTGGTTTTATGTGGTAAATATATTATGAATAGAATAGCAGTTACTCAAATCAAGAAAGAATACGATGAAGGAGGAATTGACCTTGCTTGAAATAAGAACAAATGAGGCGGACAATACTGCAAAAATACTTGTTATTGGGGTAGGAGGAGCAGGGAACAACGCCGTTAATCGAATGATAGAAGAAAATATCAAGGGTGTTGAATTTGTTTGCATCAATACGGACAAGCAGCACTTAAAAAATTGCAAGGCTCCTGTATGCATTCAAATAGGTGAAAAACTTACTAAGGGATTAGGAGCAGGGGCTCAACCAGAGATTGGGCAGAAAGCTGCTGAAGAGAGCAGGGAGCAATTAACTGAACTTGTCAAGGGAGCGGATATGGTATTCGTTACCTGTGGCATGGGAGGTGGAACCGGTACAGGTGCAGCTCCAGTCATAGCACAGATAGCTAAGGACATGGAGATACTTACTGTTGGCATAGTTACAAAGCCTTTCAAGTTTGAGGCTAAGACCCGTATGACCAATGCAGTTGCGGGTATAGATAGATTAAAGGACCATGTAGATACCTTGATTGTTATTCCCAATGACAAATTACTTGAAATTGTTGACCGTAGGACAACCATGCCAGATGCCCTAAGGAAGGCTGACGAGGTATTACAACAGGGTGTTCAGGGCATAACAGACCTTATCAATGTGCCAGGACTTATCAATCTTGACTTTGCAGACGTAAGGACAGTAATGAAGGATAAGGGTATAGCTCATATCGGAATTGGTGTTGGAGCTGGTGATGATAAGTGTGTCGAGGCTGTTAAACAGGCTATAACCAGTCCACTTCTTGAGACGACTATACAAGGAGCGACTCATGTAATAATCAATATATCAGGAGACATCAGTCTTATTGAGGCTAATGAGGCTGCGACTTTAGTTCAGGAATTAGCAGGAGATTCTGCAAATATTATCTTCGGTGCTATGTATGATGATTCTGATCCAGATACCGCGGCTATAACAGTAATAGCAACGGGCCTAGATGGAAGAACAAAAGAATTGGTGAAGACACCAGAATTCCTAAAACGTTCTATTACAGGAAACTCAGCACAAAGCATACTAAAGTCAGATACCAGTGTTAACAGAGGCTTTGCTAAACCAAGTCCTTATTCAGCACCGACATCCAAGCCAAGTAGCTTTAGCGAAGATACTCTATATAGACCCGTTAGTCAATCAGCCAAGCCTCCAGTCAATACAAACTCAGATACTGGTGGAATTAAGATACCAGAGTTCCTACAAAAAAATCGAAATAATAAATAAACCGAAAAACCATAATACATAAGAGATACAGGCTGTCATATTATTCAGAAATGAATAGTATGGCAGCTTTTTATATTCAATAGTAGGAGAATAGCCATAAAAATGTAAAAATAAGTAAATGAAAACAAGGAATATATGACCAAATATTGACAAATTGTATATTCAAAACAAGTTATAATCATGATGATGGTCATCTTGTACCCGGTACCGTACCCGGTACGGTACCGGGTACCAAGTATTATATGTGGAGGTGAATATTGTATTTAGAGGTTTATCCGGATCTTGTATTTTTGATTAACTTTTTTGTTGACTTAATTCTGATTTTCTTAGTGAAAAGAGTGAATAAGAAAAACAGTAGTAAATCAAAAATGATCTTAGCGGCAGTTACCGGAGCTACATCAGCTGCGATCATGAGTATATTTCCCTGGATGAATTCTATAATTAGGTTTTTACTTATGTATGCTCTTACCTCATTACTGATGATAGTCATTGCTTTTGGAAGATTAAAGCTCGCAGATTTTATAAAGCAATGGATTGTATTAAATTTGATTACATATTTTTTTGGTGGTTTTATAAATTCAATATATTACCATACAAATATTAAACTGTGGTTGAACGAAATAGGCAATGGAAATATCTTCAGTAATATTTCGGCTTTATTTGTCATACTAGCCATCAGTACAATAGCTATTGTATCTTTATTTGTATTATGGTTTTTGAGAATGTATCAGCTTCAAAGGCCTTTAGTATATGATGTGGAGTTGATATTAGAGGATAGATGTGTGCAGACAAGGGGTCTTATGGATACCGGGAATTGCTTATATGATCCGATATGTAAAAAACCTGTTATGGTAATAGAAAAATCCTTAATAGAACAGCTTTTATCGCCCCAATTTATGAAGGATATGGACAGCGCGATGAGCTATCTAGAGGGAAAAACGGATGATATGACTACTTTTCAATATAGGGATAATAAGGTCTTTCCTTTCAGCTTTATACCCTATAGGTCCGTAGGAAAGACAGGTATACTATTAGGAATTAGACTTGATAAGGTCTTGATCCATACAGAAAATGAGTGTATCTGCAATGAAAGGGTAACAGTTGCAATATGTGATAATCGGTTGACCAGTGGTAGGGAGGATTACAAGGTAATATTACATAAGGAACTATTGTAAAATACTAAGAAATGCCTAGTAGCGCTAATAAATGGGAGGTTATATATGCTTTTGAAATTATCGATTCAGAATAAGTTTCAGTTTAGGATGATACCAGACATAAGAACCATAATTTTCGGACAAAGGGGAGAAATCCATTACATAGGTGGTTCAGAGATACTACCTCCACCATTGGATCCTATTAGGGAAGCGGAAGTAATAAGTGGGCTTGGTACAGAGCAGGATGGAGAGATGAAAGCCATTCTAGTTGAGCATAACTTAAGACTTGTAGTATACATAGCAAAAAAGTTTGACAATACTGGTGTTGGTGTGGAGGATTTGATATCCATAGGTACTATTGGACTTATTAAAGCAATTAACACCTTTAATCCTGATAAAAACATCAAGCTTGCCACCTACGCCTCACGATGCATAGAAAATGAAATACTTATGTATCTTAGGCGGAATAATAAAACAAAGCTTGAGGTCTCTATAGATGAGCCTTTGAATGTGGATTGGGACGGTAATGAGCTTCTATTGTCTGATATTCTTGGAACAGAGGAGGACGTCATATACCGTAATATAGAGGAGGAGGTAGATAGGAAGCTTCTCAGAAAAGCCCTATCCAAGCTTAGTGAAAGAGAACGGATAATAGTTGATTTAAGATTTGGATTAAATACTGATGATGGAGATGAAAAGACCCAGAAGGAAGTAGCAGATCTACTGGGAATATCTCAATCCTATATTTCTCGACTTGAGAAAAAAATAATAAAACGGTTAAAAAAAGAAATGGTACGATTTGAATAACTTATGGTAATTATTTCATAAGCAAAATTAGTATAAAGAGCCTTCAAATAGTGAATCATTATTGTTAGCTATCTATTTATTTTCATAGCTAACTGGAAGTGCTAACTAGATGATATATGACATGATGATTCGGAGGTTTCGTTATGGCTCTTTATAAGGTAGAGATATGTGGCGTAAATACATCGAAGCTGCCATTGTTAAAAAACAGTGAGAAGGAAGAGTTGTTTAAAAGAATTCTTGATGGGGATAAGGAGGCGCGAGAACTCTATATTAAAGGAAATCTTCGTCTAGTCTTATCAATAATTCAAAGATTCTCAAATAGCAATGAAAATGTTGATGACTTATTTCAAATAGGCTGCATCGGACTGATGAAGGCTATTGATAATTTTGATATAACACAAAATGTAAAGTTCTCCACCTATGCTGTACCTATGATTATAGGAGAAATTCGCAGATATCTAAGGGATAATAATGCTATCCGTGTAAGCCGTAGCCTAAGGGATACTGCCTATAAAGCGATATATACTAAGGAGGCTTTAATAAGAAGGAATGAAAAGGAGCCAACTATCAGCGAGATAGCAGCGGAAATAGGTATAAGTAAAGAGGATATAGTATATGCCCTTGATGCAATCCAAAGTCCAGTATCCCTATATGATCCTGTCTATGTGGAAGGAGGAGACGCCCTCTATATTATGGATCAGGTTAGTGACAAGAAAAATAAGGAGGAGAACTGGATAGAGGCTATATCTCTTAAGGAAGCTATGGATAAACTTCCTGCAAGAGAACATAACATAATAAAATTAAGGTTTTTCGAGGGTAAGACTCAAATGGAGGTTGCTAAGGAGATAAATATTTCCCAAGCCCAGGTTAGTCGCTTAGAGAAGTCTGCTTTGAAGAATATGAGAAACTCCTTGATAGGATAGTATTGTCTCTCACTTTGTCTCATGCTATAATTTATATGTAGTAGATTAGTCTAAGCTTGTGTAACCAGGCCCTAATCTACAGAAAAAAAGATTTAGGGAGACAAGATGAAGAATAAATTATTGAACTGGTTTAGTGATATTTATGAAGATAGTAATGGAGTGAATGTATATTTTGCTCCAGGTAGAGTTAATCTTATTGGTGAGCATACAGATTATAATGGAGGGCATGTATTTCCATGTGCACTTGAGATTGGAACTTATGCTGCAGTACGCCTGAGAAATGATAGGACTTTAAGATTTTATTCAATGAATTTTCCTGATGAGGGAGTGATCATTTCGTCTTTGGATGAGATTTCATCCGGAGAGGAATTGATTTATCATAGAAAGGATGACTGGGCAAATTACCCCAAAGGTGTACTTTGGGCATTTGCCCAGCATTCGTTCGTAAAAAAATATATCGATATTAAGGATGGGCAGACTCTCATAGACCGAGGAATGGATATACTTTATTACGGTGATATTCCTAACGGCTCTGGGCTGTCTTCATCAGCCAGTATCGAGGTGCTTACTGCATACATAATCAAGGACCTATATCATATAGATATAAGCTTGAGGGATATTTCCCTGCTTAGCCAGTATGCTGAGAATAAATATGTAGGTGTTAATTGTGGAATTATGGACCAATTCGCTGTAGCCATGGGTAGAGAAAACCATGCCATATTTCTAGATACCTCAAACCTAGATTATGAATATGCCCCTCTTAATCTTGGTGATAATAAGATAGTTATTGCCAATAGTAACAAAAGGCGGGGGCTTGGCGATTCTAAGTATAATGAAAGAAGAAGTGAATGTGAGGAAGCATTAAGAAGGCTACAAGCTGTAATAGATATAAATACTTTAGGAGACTTAACTAGAGAAGAGTTTGATGCTCATACAGAAGTTATAAAGGACAATACCTTAATTCGTCGCGCCAGGCATGCAGTTTATGAAAACCAGAGAACTATTGAGGCCATAAAGGCCCTTAAGGCAGATGATATGCAAGGCTTTGGTAAACTGATGAATGAATCCCATATATCCTTAAGAGATGATTATGAGGTTACAGGCCATGAGCTAGATAGCCTGGTGGAAGCAGCCTGGGAGCAGGAAGGTGTTATCGGTGCAAGAATGACTGGTGCAGGCTTTGGTGGATGTACAGTTAATATTGTAAACAAAGACTATGTAGAGCAATTTATCAGTAATGTAGGAAGGTTATATGAAGACAAGACCGGGCTTAAGGCGGACTTTTATGTGGTAGAAGTAGGAGGAGGGCCAGGTAGAATATGATGGTATATAAAGGCTGGTTCTAATTAGAATTGGCCTTTTTATTAAAAGGTTATCATTAAATGATATAAAAAGTAAATAATAACAACACTATTTATTAGTTATTTGCAATAGAAAGAGAAGGTGATTGCTATGAAAACATTTAAAGAAAATGCGAAGAGGGAAATTAAGATTCAGGATAAAACCTATAAATATTACAGTGTAGAATCCTTAGAGGAATATGGTTATGATGTGAAAAGTCTACCCTATTCTATCAAGATTTTATTGGAAGCTGTTCTTCGTAGCTGGGATGGAGTCGCAATAACAGATGACCATATTAAGGATTTGGCTAGTTGGGTAGACCATAGGGGAGGACGTGGAGAGGTTCCCTTTAAACCGGCAAGAGTCATCCTTCAGGACTTCACTGGGGTTCCTTCAGTGTTGGATTTGGCTTCGATGCGGAGTGCCATCGCAGAAGGCGCAAAAGCACTTGCCATCGCTGAAGACGCAAAGGCACATGCTATTGCAGAAGGCGCAAAGGCGCAAGCTATCGCAGAAGCATCAGATTCCTCTGACCATACAGGAGAGCCTGATATTGAAGAGATGGATATGGTTAATAGGGATCAGTATACGGATTATAGCCATCTGATTGACAAGATA
>JAAYPG010000140.1 GCA_012519905.1 Clostridiales bacterium
CTGCTCCAGCACCTCAGGCTAGCTCAGGAACCGTGGGTAATATAAAAGTTAGTTCACCTATGCCTGGTAAGATCTTATCCTTAAAGGCAGCTGTAGGTCAGTCTGTTAAAAAGGGTGAAGTAATTCTTATTCTTGAAGCTATGAAGATGGAAAATGAAATTGTTGCAACAGATGACGGAACTATTGCAAGCATCAATGTAACAGCCGGTCAATCTGTGGAGGCAGGAGATTTATTAGCTACTATAAATTAAAATAAGTCGGATTTCCTTGGTAAATCCCATTTAAGAGGAAGGACTGAAAATGGACTATTTAATAAATACGATTACAAATTTAATAGAAGCATCAGGCTTTTACATGATAACCTATAAGAATGTTATAATGATTATTGTTGCCTGTGGTCTGTTATATCTGGCAATAAAAAAAGATTATGAACCACTTTTGCTTATACCTATAGCTTTTGGAATGCTACTGGTTAACCTTTTTCCAGGCATTATGGCTCAACCAAGTATAAATGCAAATGGTGATTTAGTCCCTGGTGGTTTATTACATTATTTTTATATAGGTGATGAATACGGTATATGGCCTTCATTAATATTCTTAGGTGTAGGGGCAATGACAGACTTCGGCCCATTAATTGCTAATCCATCAAGCTTTTTACTGGGTGCAGCAGCACAGTTTGGAATATATGCAGCTTATTTTGGAGCTATTATGCTTGGATTTACAGATGGAGCTGCGGCCTCAATATCCATAATTGGTGGTGCAGATGGACCTACTTCGATATTCTTAGCCAGTAGGCTGTCGCCAGAACTCTTAGGACCTATTGCTGTGGCGGCTTACTCATATATGTCTCTTGTTCCTATTATACAGCCTCCAATAATGAGACTGCTTACTACTGAAAAAGAACGTAAGATTAAGATGGACCAATTAAGGCCTGTCTCCAAATTAGAAAGAATCTTATTCCCTATCGTAGTTACAATCGTAGTTGTACTTATATTACCTGATACGGCTCCATTAGTAGGTATGCTCATGCTTGGTAACCTTTTCCGTGAAAGTGGAGTTGTTCGCCAATTAACAGAGATTTCATCCAATGCATTGATGTATATAGTAGTTATCCTACTGGGAACCTCAGTTGGTGCAACCACCAGTGCAGAAGCATTTCTTAACTTAAGTACATTAAAAATTGTTGGACTAGGATTAATAGCCTTTGTATTTGGAACAGCCAGCGGTGTACTATTTGGTAAGCTTATGTGCAAATTAAGTGGAGGAAAAATCAATCCTTTAATTGGTTCAGCCGGAGTATCTGCAGTTCCTATGGCTGCAAGAGTTTCTCAAAAGGTTGGAGCAGAAGCAGATCCTACGAATTTCTTACTGATGCATGCCATGGGTCCTAATGTGGCAGGTGTAATCGGTACCGCCGTAGCAGCAGGAGTATTCTTGGCTGTATTTGGCTAAAAGCAAGATAGATTTTTATAATACTGATTTATATAATTGAATAACTTGATTTACTTATGATTGAGGGATTTAAATCTATAAATCAAATGGCATGATTAATAACGAACAGGAGGTAAATATATGGCTGAACAAGCAAAAAGACCGGTTAAAATAACAGAGACTATTCTTAGAGACGCTCATCAATCCTTGATAGCCACAAGAATGTCTACTGAAGAGATGCTTCCGGTATTAGAAAAGATGGATAAAGTAGGCTACCATTCCGTAGAATGCTGGGGTGGAGCTACATTCGATGCTTCCTTACGTTTCCTCAAGGAAGATCCCTGGGATAGATTAAGAAAAATAAGACAAGGCTTTAAGAACACTAAGCTTCAGATGCTCTTTAGAGGCCAGAACATATTGGGATATCGCCATTATGCAGATGATGTAGTTGAATATTTTGTTCAAAAATCCTTAGCAAATGGTATCGACATCATCCGTATATTCGACGCTTTAAACGATATCAGGAACTTAGAAAGTACAGTAAAGGCCACTAATAAAGAAAATGGTCATGCACAGATAGCTATAAGCTATACCTTAGGAGATGCATATACCATAGATTATTATGTTAAGATGGCTAAGTCTATCGAATCACTTGGTGCTTCTTCTATATGTATAAAAGATATGGCAGGTCTTCTAGTGCCTTATGAAGCAACCAAATTAGTAACAGCCCTTAAAAAGGCTGTAAGCATACCTATTGACCTTCATACCCATTACACCAGTGGTGTGGCAGCTATGACTTACATGAAGGCTGTTGAAGCAGGATGCGATATAATCGATACTGCAATGTCACCATTTGCTATGGGAACCAGCCAGCCGGCTACAGAGGTTCTTGTAGAAACATTTAAGGGTACCCCCTATGACACAGGCTTTGACCAGAAGCTTCTGGCTGAAATTGCTGATTATTTCCGTCCTATAAGAGATAAGTCCTTAGAGACTGGTATTCTTAATCCTAAGGTTATGGGAGTAGATATCAAGACATTGTTATACCAGGTACCTGGTGGAATGCTGTCCAACCTTGTATCCCAGCTTAAGGAACAAAAGGCAGAGGATAAATACTATGATGTTCTAGAGGAAATTCCTCGTGTGCGTAAGGACTTTGGTGAGCCACCTCTAGTTACCCCATCAAGCCAGATAGTTGGTACTCAGGCGGTCTTAAATGTACTAGCCGGTGAGCGCTATAAGATGGTAACTAAGGAATCAAAGGCACTGCTTTCAGGTCAATATGGAAAGACTGCAAAGCCTTTTAATCCTGAAGTACAGAAAAAAGTTATAGGTGATGAGAAGCCTATTACATGCAGACCTGCGGATCTAATTGAGCCTGAACTTCACAAGATAGAGGCTGAGATTGCCGATTGGAAGGAGCAGGATGAGGATGTATTATCCTATGCTTTATTCCCTCAAGTAGCAATGGACTTCTTCAAATACCGTCAAGCACAAAGAACAGGTGTAGATGTTACTGAAGCTGATACAGCTAATAAAGCATATCCTGTATAAAATAATTTATATACTACAATTCGGTGCCAGATACCAATAGATGTCTGGCACCGTTTTTATGTGTAGTTATCAGCTTGTGCAATCAAGTGGTTAAAGTTCTTGACCTACCTAATACCAAAGTACCATTATCCAAACTTACCTTGACTTATTCCATTTTATACCTTAAAATTTATTTGGGAAGAAAAGTAATTTTATTGCACTTAACAAAGGCGAAATAAAAAAAGGTAGCATCGAAGAAAATATTACAACTCCTAACATTTATTATGAATCTTGGGAAAAAACTTGGACTATAACATTTGGAGGGAGTTGGAAAAATAACAATTGGAGAAACCTTATTACTTTACCTGGTAATGTCGGTGGACCTGATGGATTTGGAGTGGGATGCTATAATTTATTTGGCAGAATTGCAATCTTAAAGTAAAGTTATGCAATTAACACAATTAACGCTATGCAATCAATATATAAAAAGCGCTTGACAAGAGTATTAAAATTAGATATACTACCACCTGTAAAGAAAAATACTTTACAGGTGGTGTTTTAATTTGGATAATAATTTAAAAACCTCTAAGCTAGATGAATTTTTCCATATATCAATACTATATGATTTTTATGGCGAGCTACTTAATGACCATAAAAAAAGGGTTTTTGAAGACTATTTCCTAAATGATTTATCTCTTAGCGAGATAGCAGACGAGTTAAATATTAGCCGTCAGGGAGTTCATGATATTGTAAAAAGATGTACCCAAGAGCTAAAAGATTACGAAGACAGATTATCCCTTGTTAATAGATTTACTTCTATAAAGGAGAAACTAGCTACAATTAAAGAGATTGGCACAGTGATCTCAGAAACCGGGGATATAGATAAGATAAATGATATTAACACATTGGCAGATGAGATATTAAAGGAGTTATAATATGGCATTTGATAATCTTTCCGAAAAACTTCAAAATATATTTAAAGGTTTAAAGGGAAAAGGTCGTCTGACTGAGGCCGATGTTAAAACAGCCCTAAGAGAAGTTAAAATGGCATTGCTTGAGGCAGATGTCAACTTTAAAGTTGTTAAAAATTTTGTTGCCTCAGTTCAGGAGAGAGCTGTGGGACAGGATGTATTAAACAGCCTAACTCCTGGTCAGACGGTTATAAAAATAGTTAATGAAGAAATGGTTAATTTACTTGGTTCTACCGCTGTAGAGCTTAACCTATTACCTTCAAATGAAATAACTATTATTATGATGTGCGGTCTACAGGGTGCTGGTAAGACTACCACAGTAGCTAAGCTTGCAGGAAAATTAAAATCAAAAGGAAGAAAGCCACTTCTTGTAGCCTGTGATATTTACAGACCTGCAGCTATTGATCAACTAAAGATTAACGGAGATAAACAGGGTGTAGCTGTCTTCTCCATGGGTGATAAGCATAAGCCTTTAAATATCGCAAAGGCTGCTTTAGTCCATGCCAAGGACAACAACTATAACACAGTAATTCTTGATACCGCTGGCCGACTCCATGTTGATGAGAATATGATGGAGGAGCTAGAGGAGATTAAATCAAATCTTAAGGTACATCAAACAATCCTTGTTGTAGATGCTATGACCGGTCAAGATGCTGTAAATGTTTCCGAGAGCTTCAACCAGAAGCTAGGAATTGACGGTGTTATCCTTACCAAGCTTGATGGTGATACCAGGGGCGGTGCCGCCTTATCTATCCGTGCTGTAACCGGAAGACCTATACTATATGCTGGTATGGGTGAAAAGCTTTCAGATCTAGAGCCTTTTTATCCGGATCGTATGGCATCTAGAATCCTTGGAATGGGTGATATACTTACACTTATCGACAAGGCTCAGGCCCAGTTTGACGAGGATAAAGCCCGTGAGATGGAAAGAAAAATAAAAAAGGCTGAGTTTGATTACAATGATTTTCTTGAACAGATGCAGCAGGTCAAGAAGATGGGTGGTATATCCGATATGTTGAGCATGCTTCCCGGTATGGGTAAGCAGCTAAAGGATGTTGAAATAGATGAAAAGGCCCTGGCCAGAACCGAAGCAATCATACATTCCATGACCAAGAAGGAACGGTCAAATCCTGATATTATTAATCTACCCCGTAAAAAAAGGATTGCAGCCGGTGCAGGCGTTGATTTATCTGAAGTAAATGCCCTAGTTAAACAATTCGACCAGATGAAAAAGATGATGAAGCAAATGTCTGGATTGATGGGTAAGGGCGGAAAGCGTGGCAAGTTTAAATTGCCATTCGGATTTTAAATAAGTTTTTGTTTTGTTATTTTAAATAGATCAAATACTATATTTGATACAAGAGATAACATTTCAATATAATTACTATTCAAGGAGGTGAAGACATGGCAGTTAAAATCAGATTAAAGAGAATGGGTCAAAAGAAGGCTCCTTTCTATAGAATCGTTGTTTCTGATTCCAGAACACCTAGAGACGGAAGATTTATCGAGGAAATCGGTACCTATGATCCTACAAAGAATCCTAGCGCCTTTAATGTTAATGAGGAAGCAGCAAAGAAATGGTTAGCAAATGGTGCTCAGCCAACAGATACCGTAGGTAAAATCTTTAAGAATGCAGGTATCATGTAAATCTTTCTAACTCGTATGAAGGTAATTGTTAAGCTACCAACTGGTAGCATGGAGGTTAATATGAAGGAATTAGTTGAGGTTATTGCTAAATCACTCGTAGATCATCCCGATGAGGTTGTTGTTACGGAGAGAAAAACTGATAGGTCCATCACAATTCTACTTAAGGTGGCATCCGATGATATGGGTAAGGTGATAGGCAAACAAGGCCGTATTGCTAAATCCATACGAACCGTAGTTAAAGCAGCCGCAACTAAGGATGACAAAAAGGTAGTAGTTGAAATTATGCAATAGTTACTCTGTGAAGGGGCTGTTGTAAAATATTATATAGGAGGTTACTGATATCCCCTCACAGGCCTGTAAAAGTACATGTGGATTAATTTGTAAATCCAACTGAAACATTCTTCAGTTCTTATGATTTATAGATTAAGCCACAGGTTCTTATATAGGTCTACAATGGGGAAATTGGCAACCTCCTTGTACTATTTTAAATTTGTAGCTATGTTAGACATTAATATTATTTTAAGGAAAATATGAGGGAAGAAATGGATGATTTTTTAAGAGTCGGAGTGATTACAACTACCCATGGTATTAGAGGGGAGGTCAAGGTGTTTCCGACCACCGATGATATTAATAGATTTGATTATTTAAAACAGGTTTATTTGGATACTGGTAAGGAGTATTTACCTTTAAAAATAGAAAACGTTAAGTATTTTAAGCAGCTTGTTATATTAAAGTTTAAGGACATAAATGACATAAATGATATTGAAAAATATAAGGGCAAGGATTTACTAATTCAAAGAGATGATGCTATTCCACTAGAAGAAGATGAATATTTTATTTCTGACCTCTTAGATTCGAAAGTTTATACTGAGGATGGTGCTAAACTGGGAATACTAACCGAGGTTCTTAGCTCATCAGCAAATGATGTATATGTTGTAAAGACTCAGGATAACAAAGAGCTTTTACTTCCCTCTATTAAGGAATGCATCCTTGATATAGATACTAGCAATAAGAAAATTACCGTTCATTTAATGGATGGATTACTATAAAAGATTTTTCTAGTTTACTAGATGATAGATTAGATAACCTGATGAAAGGTACGGTGGGATAGATGAATTTTCATGTGCTGACCTTATTTCCCGAGATGGTTGAAGCTGGGATAAAAACCAGTATAACTGGCAGGGCTATAGAAAACGGCTTAATTTCTTTAAATGCAGTAAATATTAGAGACTATTCTGAGGATAAGCATAAAAGAGTAGATGATTATCCATATGGCGGGGGAGCTGGAATGGTCATACAGGCAGAACCCGTATACAAGGCCTATGGCTATCTGGTCAATCATATTAAGATGGCCAAGGAAGACCAGAGTACTTTTAAGAAACCTAGGGTTATCTATGTAACGCCTCAAGGCCGAGTTTTTAATCAAAACATGGCAAACGAACTCTCCCAGGAAGAAGATTTAATATTTCTCTGCGGCCATTATGAGGGCATAGACGAAAGAGTACTTGAAATGATAGTTACCGACAATATATCCATAGGGGATTATATACTTACAGGAGGCGAACTGCCTGCCATGGTTATGATTGATGCAATTGCAAGGTTAGTTCCCGGTGTACTAAATAATGAGGCCTCATCTGAGTTCGAAACTTTTAAGGATAATCTTTTAGAATATCCTCAATATACCCGTCCTGAAGTATTTATGGGTCGTAAGGTCCCAGAAGTCTTACTATCCGGCCACCATGCCAAGATAGATACCTATAGAAGACAAGAATCCATAACCCGTACTTATGATAGACGGCCGGATCTACTTGAAAATGCTACACTTACGGAAGAGGAGAGAGAATTTCTTACCCGTATGATCTTTCAAAAGAATTATGATGTTTATTCATAAAAAAGCTTGATTTATATAAGTTTCTGTGGTAAAGTAATACATTGTGAGATAGATGGTCCTCTTATACTTATAGTATTATGAACATCTAAATAAATAGGAGGTCACAAGATGAACAATATTATTAGAGAAATTGAAGCAGAACAATTGAGAACTGATTTAAAAGACTTTAGAGTTGGTGATACAGTTCAAGTTTATGCGAAAGTAAAAGAAGGTAATCGTGAGAGATTACAGGTATTTGAAGGTACTGTAATAAAGAGACAGAATGGTGGTTCCAGAGAAACATTTACCGTTAGAAAGAATTCCGGTGGTGTTGGTGTTGAAAAGACATGGCCACTTCACAGTCCTAGTATTGACAGGATCGAAGTTACCAGACGTGGTAAAGTAAGAAGAGCTAAGTTATTCTATCTTCGTGATAGAGTTGGTAAGAAGGCTAAGGTTAAAGAATTATTAAGATAGTCTAAAGAAGGATTGACTCGCTTAAGGAGTCAAGCTCATATTAAGAAAAGGGACATACCATAGGTATTGTCCTTTTTTATATAGTAGAAGAAACTTTCCTATTAGATATCTAATTATTACTGCCATTAAATCATAAAGATGAGTATAAAATAGTGTTCTAAAGTGTAAAACTATGTTATTATTTTAGATAAGCAGATTAGTTGAATCTATGAGCATTAATCTGCTTCTGGCATATAAGAATATATAGTATGAGGTGCATTGATTTGGATTTTGATTTCGAACGGGAAAGTAAAAAACCTACCTTAATGAAGATAATGATTGAAATATTTATATGGGCTGCGCAGATTGCCGCAGTTGTTTTCCTAGCATATTTCATTGTGTATTATTGCATAGAAAAGACAAATGTAGTCGGTGTTTCCATGGAAAACACCCTTTCTGCAAATGATCCTATTATAATCAATAAATTCACATACAGAGTGTCTGACCCAAAACGCTTTGATGTAATAGTATTTAAGCAAAGTGGTAAGGAACACAGCTTTTATAATATTAAGCGTATTATTGGCCTTCCTGGTGAAACAATACTTATTAAGGATGGAAACATCTATATAGATAATGTAATTATTGAAGACAAAGTGCTTGTAGATGATATGATAAATTATGGATTGGCTAGTGAGGAAATAACCCTTGAGGATAACGAATATTTTGTCTTGGGTGATAACCGTAACAACAGTGAGGATAGTCGATTTGCCAGTATTGGTAATATCACCAGAGATGAAATTATAGGAAAAGCCGCCTTACGGATGTCACCCTTTAATTTTATCAGCAAGCTTAACCTAAAGGACCCAGGGGCAGAATAAAAAAAGATAACACACAAGATTTTGTAACTTATGAGTCCTAAATATTTTGATTGGAATGGAGATATATATGAACTTACAATGGTATCCCGGTCATATGGCTAAGGCTAAGCGTATGATGCAGGAGAACATAAAATTAATTGATGTAGTTATTGAACTGGTAGATGCTAGAATCCCTCTATCAAGTAAAAATCCTGATATTGACAACCTAGCAGCAAATAAATCGAGAGTTATTTTACTAAATAAGTATGATATGGCAGATCCAAAATATAATGAGCTTTGGAAAAGATATTTTGAGGACTTGGGCTATCATACAGCATTGATAAATTCAAGAAACGGACAAGGTATAAAGCAGATTAAGGATATTGTATATAAGGCCTGTGCTGCTAAAATTGAAAGAGACAGAAAACGTGGCATCATTAACAGACCGGTTCGCGCCATGGTGGTTGGCATCCCTAATGTTGGCAAGTCCACCTTTATAAATAGCTTCGTGGGCAGGGCATCTACTAAAACTGGTAACAAGCCTGGTGTAACAAAAGGAAAGCAGTGGATTAGACTGAGCAATAAGATTGAGCTACTAGATACCCCCGGTATATTATGGCCTAAGTTCGAGGATCCTGCTGCCGGTGTTCGTCTGGCCTTTATAGGCTCTATAAATGATGATATTGTTCAGATGACAGAGCTATCCCTGGAACTTATATTATTTCTTAGTAAACATTATCCTGACGCCATAAAAGAAAGATATAATATCCAGCTTCCTACTAGAATGGAAGAGTTAAAAGATTGCGTTAGTGTCCTGGAGGAAATTGCCCTAGTACGCTCTTGTCTTATGAAGGGTGGAGAGCCTGATATTGAAAGAGCTGCTAGTATTCTTCTTGATGATTTTAGAAGTGTTAGGCTTGGCAATATTACTTTGGAATTTCCAGCTAATTAATTCTTATCTTTTAGAAGAACATTTATATAGAATGGAAAAAAATATAGCTTTAGAAAATATAGACCAAAAGGATGTGTTAGGATATGAACCATCAGGAAAATGATCAGAGTCCAAAGAAAATAGCTGAGATAAAACTGGAATTCATGGAGACAGATATTGATGACATTCCCAAACTATTAAGTAAATACCAGTCTGATGAAAGGGCTGGCGTTATCAATATCTGCCGGCAATACCAGTCAAGGCACTTAGATTATCAAAATGAGCTTGAACGGATCCGTTCTATGATACTTTTTGATCAAAATCATGGAGATTATACATACATTTGTGGTATAGATGAGGTAGGAAGAGGCCCCTTAGCTGGTCCAGTTGTAGCCGGAGCAGTCATTCTTCCTAAAGATTGTGATATACTATATATTAATGATTCTAAGAAATTATCCGAAAAACTACGTGAGGAGCTTTATGATGAAATAATAAGCAAGGCAATTGCTTATGGTATTGGCAGCATTCCACCGAATAGAATAGACGAAATAAATATACTTCAAGCAACATTTGAAGCAATGAGGCTGGCTGTTAGTAAACTAACGGTAAGTCCTGAAGTTTTACTAATTGATGCTGAAACCATACCAAATATGCCAATCCATCAGATCCCTATCGTAAAGGGAGATTCAAAAAGCTATTCTATAGCAGCGGCTAGCATACTGGCCAAGGTTACAAGGGATAGATTGATGGTTGCTTATGATAAGGTATTCCCAGGCTATGGATTTGCTGCCAATAAAGGATATGGATCCAAGCAGCATATTGAGGCTATTAAGAGTCTTGGACCTACTCCACTTCATCGTATGAGCTTTATCAAGAGCTATATATAAATCAATATATATTCAAGCTATTGATTTATTGGTGGCTGGCTTGGAGGATAAACTTTTTGAGAACTAAGCTTTTAGACTTTGGTAATATCTATATAAGTAAAATATCAAAGGTAGGAGGGATTCTTATAAACCTCGATAAGGTTGATAATAATAATGATAAAAACAATAGAAAAACAGCAGTAGCCCTTTCCTTTGATCCAGAGGATACTGCCCCGAAGATTATCGCAACAGGTAAGGGACAGATTGCAGAAAGAATTATTGAGCGAGCTAATGCAGCCGATATTCCATTACATGAGGACAAAACCTTGGCTGACACCTTGTCTAGACTAGAGCTTGGGTCATATATTCCACCAGAGCTTTATGAGGTTGTAGCTGAGATACTTGTATTTGTAGACAAGATGGATAAGATAAAGGGTAAGCTTACTTCATAAGCCCTGTATAGTATAGTTGAATTAACATTATTAGTATGTAAAGGATGGCAGACCAGTGAACAAAAGAGAACTTGGTTCCAGATATGAGGATAAGGCAGCTAGGTTTCTATCAGAGCAGGGCTATATTATCCTGGAGAAAAATTTTCGTAGTAAATTGGGGGAAATAGACCTAATAGGAAAATCTGATGGCTACCTATGCTTTATAGAGGTTAAATATCGCTCAACCAGTGATTACGGATTGCCCTCTGAAGCTGTAGATAACAGAAAAAGAAGAAGAATTGTTCGTACAGCCTTAAGTTATATGAATTATCATAAGCTGCCCCCTGATACTCCCTGCCGTTTTGATATAGTTGTTATTCTAAATAATAAGTATACACTTATTAAGAATGCATTCGATGGTATTTTATAGAGAAAGGAAATAATATGACATTTACAGACAGTAAATATGCACGATTGAACAGAACAGCTAAGGTACCATTTATTGAGTTTCCCAGCCTAAGTGACCTTCCATTCATAATCCATGGATTTTCAACAAGATTAGGCGGTGTCAGTAGTGGTATGTTTTCCACATTAAATCTTGGTTCAGGCTCATCCCCTCATAGGGATAGTCCTGAAAATATCAAAGAAAACCTAATCCGTATGGCCAACAGTCTTGGGGTGGACCCAAACTCTCTGGTTATATCAGATCAGGTCCATAAGACTAATATTCTATTAGTAGATCATAAGGATAAGGGTAAAGGATTTTCTATTCCCAGAGATTACGAGGAAATTGACGGCCTGATAACTAATACACCGGGAGTAACCCTTGTAACAAAATATGCTGACTGTGCTCCGCTTTTTTTTGTGGATCCTGTGAAAAGAGCAATAGGGCTTTCTCATTCTGGCTGGAAGGGAACGGTTAATCGCATAGGCTCCAAGACAGTCAAGGAGATGGCTA
>JAAYPG010000141.1 GCA_012519905.1 Clostridiales bacterium
ACAATATATCCAATTTTTAAAACTTATATATAGTTTAGAAAAAGGTACATTGTAAACCCAATCTTGATTATACTCTTACTACGTTAGTTGCCTGAGGACCCTTAGCTCCCTGAACTACTTCAAACTCAACTTCTTGGCCTTCTTCTAAAGATTTGAAGCCTTCCATGTTAAGACCTGAATAGTGAACGAATACATCGTTACCCTGCTCATCAGAGATAAAGCCAAAGCCCTTCTGATTGTTGAACCACTTTACTGTACCTTTGTTCATGTATAAATTCCTCCAAAAAAATATTAATCTAATTGCTGATTGTTCAGCAACACATTCATCATAGCACTCTTTTTTAGCGCTGTCAAACATTATTTATATATATAGCATATATTCTCTCGCTTTTAAGTTAATTAGAATGTTAATTAGAATTATTATTTATTTCATATGCTTCTTTAGCGGTACAAACCATATATCCGCACTCTTTCAGCACTTCTAGTGCTTTGCCTAAATCACATATCTTCATGATAATTGATGTGTCTTTTCCAGCAGTTGCTAGGGTATACATATATTCCACACTCAAGCCTGCTTCAAATAATACCTTTAAAACCTCATGAAGGGTTCCGGGCTTTTGTGAAATCTTAACCGCAATAACATCAGTTAGCTTGGCAGAAAAGCCCTCTTCCCGCAATACTCTTTTCCCTTTCTCTGGGTCGGATACAATCATTCTAAGCATGCCGTATTCGGCAGTATCAGCAAGACTAAAGGAAGCAATATTAATATTATGCTCCATTAATACCTGGGTAACCCCTTCCAATCTGCCTTCCTTATTCTCAATAAATACCGATAGCTGTTTTATTAGCATCTTAACCTCCATTCTCCCGCTACTCTATATAAGCTTCCTCTTATCTATAACTCGTTTGGCTTTTCCTTCACTTCTGGCAATGGTCTTAGGTTCAACCAATGTTACCTTTACCCCAAGACCTAGAGCAGTCTGAAGCACATGTGCAATTTTCTTAGTCAGGCCCTCTAGCTGTCTAATCTCATCTGAGAAGAAGCGCTCTTCAACCTCAACCTGTATCTCAAGTACATCGAGATTGTTAACTCTGTCAACAATAAGTATATAATGAGGACTTGTTTCACCCATTTCAAGCAATGCGGATTCCACCTGGGACGGAAATACATTGACACCGCGTATAATCAGCATATCATCTGAACGACCTTTAAATCTGGATATTCTGGCTATGGTTCTACCACAGTCACATGGTTCATAGGTAATACTTGTAAGATCCTTAGTTCTATAGCGAAATAGGGGTAGGGCTTCTTTAGTTATAGTCGTAAATACCAGCTCCCCTATCTCTCCTTCCTTGCAGGGTTCTAGAGTTTCAGGATTTATAACCTCAGGTACAAAATGATCCTCGTATACATGTAGTCCGCAATGAGCATCGCAGTCTGCTGCTACTCCGGGTCCAAGTATCTCACTAAGTCCATAGATATCATAGGCCTTAAGGTTAAGCTTCGACTCAATCTCCTTCCGCATGTTCTCTGTCCAAGGTTCTGCTCCACAGATAGCTGCTTTTAACTTGATTTTATCAGTCTTTCCCGCCTCTTCTAGAGTCTCCGCTATATGCAGAAGATAAGATGGGGTACAGGCTATAGCTGTCGCTTCAAAATCCTCCATCATAGTTATAAGCCTCTGTGTATTACCTGTAGACATGGGTATTACGGTTGCTCCAAGATTCTCAGCCCCATAATGTAGACCTAGTCCCCCTGTAAAGAGTCCATATCCATATGCAACTTGAATTTTATCATTTGCACCTATTCCTGCCATAGCAAGTACCCTTGTAACACACTCCTGCCAAATCTCAATATCTCTTCTAGTATATCCTACTACGGTAGCCTTACCTGTAGTACCAGAAGATGCATGAACACGTATAACCTCAGACTGAGGTACTGCAAATAAACCAAAGGGATAATTATCTCTTAGGTCCTCTTTGGTTGTATAGGGAAGTTTATGTAAATCTTCTATTCCCTTTATATCACCAGGTTCAAGACCTAACTGTTGCATCTTTTTACGATAGAATTCCACGTTGTGATAGACACGACTTACGGTTTTCTTAAGCCTAGCGCTTTGCATATTAAGGATTTCATCTCTGCTCATGCATTCCTTCGTTTCGTTCCATATCATAATATAACATCCTCCTGCTCAGCAATCGAATACCCTTTCTCTATCAATACCTCTTTGGACTTTTCAAGATTATCTGTATTTAGTATAATTAAAGGAACCTCACCATTGCGAAATACTATGGAATAGATATAATTTACTCCAAAACCTGCATCTGCTATAACCTGAAGTAAATCATGCAATACTCCTGGCTTATCCTCTAGCTCAACTGCTATAGCCTCTGACATGGTGACTGCAAAACCACTATTTATAAGTAGTGTTTTTGCTTTCTCTGGCTGATCAACAACAATTCTTAGAATAGCAAATTCCGGTGTGTCAAAGGAAGCAATCGCCCTTAAATTAATATTATTATTTTTAAGTATGGATGTAACTCCTGCAACACTCCCTATCTCATTCTGTATAAATATTGATAGCTGTCGAATCATCTAATAACCCTCCCTTATTATCCTTTCAAGTACGCCCCAGCGTACCTGTCCGCCAATTTCGTATCGAACTAAGCGTGATGATATACTATGCCATTCAAGACACAACTTATCTTTCTCTTCTATCTTAAATTATATCCAAGTTCAAATGCCTTTTTATTTATATCTATAGTCTTTGCTGGAACAGTCTTTTCGATTACTGATAACCATTCCTCCTTGGAAAATTCCATATGCTGAGCTGCTATACCCAACACTATTACATTAAACACCCTACTGTTACCAAGCCTTTTGGCTTCCTCTATGGCATCAACCTTATATACTCTATGGTTTTTTGAAATCTCCTCAAGAATATTTTCCGGGTATTTCGCAGCTCCTATAACCACAGGCATAGGATCAATCTGTTGGTCATTTACTACTATAGCCCCGTCTTTCTTAAGAAAATGTACATACCTTAAGGCCTCCAGCTTTTCAAAGGCAATTAGTACATCCGCCTGGCCCTCTTCAACTATAGGCTCATATACCTTTTCACCGTATCTGACAAATGTAACAACACTTCCTCCACGCTGGGCCATACCATGTACCTCTGATAGCTTAACATCATAGCCGGCACCGATGGTAAGGCCACCAAGTATTCTACTAGTTAGTAAGGTGCCCTGTCCACCTACACCTACTATCATTATATTCTTTGTTTCCAAAATTACACCTCGTTTCAAAGTTGAAAGTGCTATTTCAACTATATACTTTTAATTGCGTCAAATCTACATTGATCTGCGCATAGGCCACAGCCATTGCACATGGTATCGTTAATCTCAATATCCCCATTCTCTCTCTTGGTTATGGCAGGACATCCGGGCTTCATACAGAGCCCACACTTTTTGCACTTTTCCTGATCTATGGCATACTGTTTGGTAACAGGTGATTTATCTAGCAAGGCACAAGGAGCCTGTGCAATAATAACTACAATTTCGTCGGCTACTACTGCTTCCTTAATTGTTTTTTCTAGATTTTTGGTATCAAATGCATTAATAACATGGACCTGCTGTACCCCTACTGCTCTACACAGCTTTTCTAAGTCAACGGAATATGTAGCTTCACCCATCAAAGTTTTTCCTGTAGCGGCATGGTCCTGATGCCCTGTCATTCCTGTCGTTGAATTGTCCAAGATCAATACAGTTCCAGTCCCTTTGTTATAAACCATATTCATTAAGGAATTAATTCCTGTATGTAAGAATGTGCCGTCTCCTATTACAGCTACCCAGTCCTTGATATAATCCTTACCTTTTGCCTTCTCCATACCATGGAGGGATGAGATACTGGCTCCCATACATATAGTGGTATCTACAACACCTAAAGGCGCCACAGCCCCTAGGGTATAGCAACCGATATCTCCTGCAGCACGAATTTTTAATTTTTTTAGTATAGTGTATACACTTCTATGGGGACAACCTGGACATAGTATCGGAGGTCTATTTGGAATATCAGTCGCTGGAAGTATAGATATTTCTTCTCCTTTAACCGCTCTTCTAATCATATTGGCAGAGTATTCTCCCTGTACAGTCAGAATATCCTTGCCTATTGCTTTTATGCCCCAGGATTTTACCTGCTCCTCAATAATAGGATCTAGCTCTTCAATTACATAGAGGGTATCCACCTTGGAAGCAAAATCTTCAATCAGCTTTCTTGGAAGAGGATTTACTATTCCAAGCTTTAGGACCGATGCCTCTGGTAGTGCCTCTTTGACATATTGGTAGGGTATCCCTGAGGTTATAACTCCTATTTTCTTATCCTTATATTCCACTGTGTTTATAGGAAAATCACAGCTATCATTAATGAGTGCTTTTTCCCTACTCTCAACAAGAAGATGACGCCCCTTGGCGTTACCAGGCATCATAACATTTTTAGCTGCATCTCTTACATAAGGTTTATCCTGAATATCAACTCTATCGCCTAATTCCACCAGTCCTTGGGAATGAGAAAGCCTTGTTGTGCTTCTCACAATAACTGGCGTATCATATTTCTCACTTAAGTCAAAGGCAAATTTGACAAATTCTTTTGCCTCTGCACTATCTGAAGGCTCTAGTACAGGAATTTTTGCCGCTCTTGCCACCGCCCTGGTATCCTGCTCGTTCTGCGAGCTATATAGTCCAGGATCATCGGCGATTATCGCCACCAAGCCCCCGGTTACACCAATATATGAAGCAGTAAATAGTGGATCTGCCGCAACGTTTAATCCAACATGCTTCATGGACGCCAAGGCTCGGACACCTATTATTGATGCCCCTACAGCCACTTCCATAGCCACCTTCTCATTAGGTGACCACTCAGAATATATTTCTTTATATTTTATAATATTTTCACTAATTTCTGTGCTGGGTGTGCCCGGATATGCAGCAGATACCTTACATCCTGCCTCATATGCGCCACGTGCAAATGCTTCATTTCCGAGCATCAATACTTTTTCTGACACTTTTGTTTCCCCTTTCGTTGTATAAAGCAAGCTATTTTATCGTAAATCTGTTACCCTTCTTGCCTTACCCTCAAATCTCTTTAAACTTCTAGGTGCTACTAATTTTATCATAGCATCTAGTCCAAGTACAGTTTTTAGGCTAAATTTGATTTTCTTTTCTAACTCACCTAGCTTAGCATAGGAATCAAGCAAAGTTTCATCTGCTAGCTCCACCTTTATCTCCATGGTATCAAGATAATTTTTTCTCTCAACTAGAATTTCATAATGAGCGCCGATTTCCTTCACATTTAGAAGTACCTCTTCTATCTGACTAGGAAACACATTAACTCCTCGAATTACCAACATATCATCTGATCTACCTGATATATTCTCCATCCTTACAGTGGTTCTTCCACATTTACATGGCTCATAAAATAGCCTTGTTATATCACCAGTTCGATAACGGATTAGGGGAAGAGCTTCCTTTGTGATACAAGTAACAACAAGCTCTCCTTTCTCTCCTGGAGGCAAAACCTCTCCTGTGTCGGGATCTATTATCTCTGGTATAAAATGATCTTCATTTATATGCATACCACAAAGCTCTAGACATTCTCCAGACACTCCTGGTCCTATCAGTTCACTCATTCCGTAATTCTGAGTCGCCTTCATATCACTGCCCCAAAGCCTATACATCTCTTCTCTCATAGGCTCAGTCATGCCTTCACCACCAAAAAGACCAATTTTTACATTCAGATCCTTTGATGGATCTACCCCCATATCTCTTGCTACCTCAGCAATATGTAATGCATATGAAGGTGTTGCTACCAGAAGAGTCGCACCAAAGTCCTGCATATACATTATCTGCTTCTGAGTATTTCCACAGGAAGCAGGAACCACACTGGCTCCGATATTCTCCAAGCCATAATGAAGGCCTAAGGCTCCGGTGAACATTCCATATCCAAAGCTAATCTGTGCTACATCATCAGCTGTTGCCCCTCCCATACAGGCAATTCTAGAAACACATTCTGTCCACATATCCATATCATTTTTAGTATATCCGACAACAGTAGGTTTACCCGTGGTTCCAGAGGAGGCATGGATACGAACCAGCTCTTTTTTTGGCACAGTAAACAATCCATAGGGATAGTTATCTCTTAGATCCTGTTTGACGGTGAATGGCAGCTTAGTGATATCATCAAGCGACTTGATATCCTCACAGCCTACTCCAACTGCATCCATTTTCTCTCGATATGCAGCTACCTTATCATAGATACGCTTTAAGGTATCCTTAAGTCTTGTAAATTGAATTTCTTCTATCTCCTGCCTTGTTAGGGTTTCTTCCTTAGCCCAAATCATCACATCATCCCCCTATATTATCTCAATTTGATTTATTATCTCTACTGCCTTACTTATCCTTATGTGAAGCAACTGCCTCATCATAACATTCAAACACAGAATCAATTTTATCCTTATTCATACTAGGCGTAAGGATACTGACCACTGGAACTATCACAAGTCCCGCAACCATAGCTATAGCTCCAGCATTTATAGGGGAGCCTATATAACCAAATATCATATTGGTACTTGTAATTCCTACACCTGTAATAAAGCTTGCCCAAACAGCAGCCCTGGTGACTCTCTTCCAATATAGGCCATATAAAAGTGGCGCCAGAAAGGCTCCTGCTAAAGCCCCCCAGGATATTCCCATAAGCTGCGCTATAAAGACCGGAGGATCTAAAGCCAGTATTACAGAAACCATTATAAAGAACACTATAAATAATTTCATGATACCTAGTTGCTTCTTCTCGTTCATATCCTTATATATAAAGCCTTTTATAAAATCCAGAGTAAGAGTCGAGCTTGATGTCAATACTAGGCTTGATAAAGTTGACATAGATGCAGATAAGACCAATATTATAACTACACCAACTAGTGCATCAGATAAAGAATGAAGCATATGGGGCACAATGGCATCATATATTACTCCACCCTGCTCATTATATATGGCCTGATTATCAAATAACCTTCCGAAACCTCCTAGAAAATAGCTACCTCCAGCTATTACCAGAGCAAATATAGTAGAAATAATAGTTCCGGTTTTTATTGATTTTTCACTATCTATAGTGTAGAACTTATGTACCATCTGAGGAAGGCCCCAGGTTCCTAAGGAGGTCAACACCACAACCCCGAGGAGATTTATGGGGTCAGGACCCAAGATGGATGTAAAGACCCCTTGCTGTCCTAATGTTACCGGAATATCACTTTCAAGCTCAGCTAGCTTTCCAAAAGCAGCTAGGAAGCCTCCCTGCTGGCTTAGGACAGCACCGATAATAGCAATTATTCCAAATAGCATTATAATACCCTGTATAAAATCATTGATAGCAGTAGCCATATAGCCACCCATAATTACATAGACGCCTGTTAAGGCTGCCATCGATAATACACATACCCAATAGGGAATATTAAAAGCCATCTCAAAAAGTCTGGACAATCCATTATAAACTGATGCCGTATAAGGAACTAAAAAAATAAAGGATATTGCAGATGCAGCTATCTTTATGCCCTTGCTGTCAAAACGACTACCAAAGAAATCTGGCATGGTGGCTGATTTTAGATGGTTGGTCATAACCCGCGTCCGTCTGCCCAGTACTACCCAGGCCAAGAGACTACCAATAAATGCATTTCCTATACCAATCCATGTAGCAGAAATACCGTATTTCCATCCGAATTGCCCAGCATACCCTACAAATACAACGGCAGAAAAATAAGAGGTTCCATATGCAAAGGCAGTTAACCAAGGTCCTACCGCTCTGCCTCCCAATACGAAATCTCCCACATTTCTAGCATGCTTTCTAGCAAAGATTCCAATTCCAAGCATAATCGCAAAGAAGCATATTAAAAACACTATTTTTATTACCACTTTCTTATCCTCGCTTACCTATATTCTTTTCCGATTTAACGCTTTAAAGCGTCTTCGTCTTAAAGCAATGATATCACTTGTTAACTTTTATGTCAATACTTTAACAAAAAAGACAAGAATATTTACAAGTAAGGCTAATGGTATGAGAATTACAAATTTCATATGCTTTGTCTTATGCCTAAATATTTTCATCCCAAGAAAGGATCCCAATGCTCCTCCAAAAAAGGCAATCAAAATGAGGGTGCGCTCAGAAATGCGCCACCCTCTCTTTCTAGCCTTTATTTTATCTATTCCCATTGTTATAAAACCTACAAGATTCATAATCAGTAAATAAACTATAACAAGGATATAAATGACGTCTTTCATGGCCTACCTCTTTTTTACCTCTATACCCAGCTCCTTAAGCTGCTTATCATCCACGGTATTGGGTGCTTCTGTCATTAGACAAGAGGCATCCTTTACCTTCGGAAAGGCAATGACATCACGAATGCTGTCCTCTTTGGCCATTAGCATTATTAAGCGGTCAAGTCCATATGCTAGACCTGCATGAGGGGGAACGCCAAGTTTAAATGCATTTAGCAAAAATCCGAATCTTTCGTATGCAGCCTCCTTAGTGAAGCCAAGAACCTCAAACATCTTTTCCTGAATTTCACTCTGATATATTCTTACGGAGCCTCCACCAATCTCTGTTCCATTTAATACTATATCATAAGCCTTTGCCCTAACCTTACCTGGATCAGTATCTAATAAATGCAGGTCCTCATCCATAGGCATGGTAAATGGGTGATGCTTCGCAACAAATCTCTTATCCTCCTCAGAGTACTCAAGAAGAGGGAACTCGGTGACCCATAGGAATTTATAATCATCCTTATCCAAGAGCTCTAGATTCCTAGCTAGCTCCAGCCTCAAATTACCCAGTACAGCAAATACGATTTCATCTTCATCAGCTGCAAAAAATAGTAGATCCCCTGCTTTACCATTCATAGCCTTTACCAGCCCGTCCAGCTGGTCCTCTGTCATAAATTTAGCAAAGGAAGACTTATAGGAACCATCCTCATTTATAGCAAGATATGCTAGTCCCTTTGCCCCAAAATCCTTGACGTAATCTATTAAGGCATCTATCTTCTTTCTGGGCATAGCGGCTTGGCCCTCTGCATTTATACCACGAACTGAGCCACCCTTTTCAAGGGCAGAGGTAAATACCCCAAATCCACAGTCCTTTACTTGCTCAGACACATTCACAAGCTCCAGACCAAAGCGAATATCTGGCTTGTCAGATCCGAATCTGTCCATAGCCTCTGCATAGGTCATCCTCTGTATGGGAAGCTCTATATCAATTCCTATACTTTCCTTAAACATCTTCTGTAGGAGTCTTTCATTTACATCAATAACATCATCCACGTCCACAAAGGATAACTCCATGTCTATCTGTGTAAACTCTGGCTGACGATCCGCTCTTAAGTCTTCATCACGGAAGCATTTTGCCAGCTGGAAATACCTATCATAGCCAGCACACATAAGTAGTTGCTTAAAAAGCTGTGGCGATTGTGGAAGGGCATAAAAGTTCCCAGGATGCACACGGCTTGGAACTAGATAATCCCTAGCTCCCTCAGGTGTACTTTTGGTAAGCATAGGGGTTTCAATCTCCAAAAATCCCTCTTCTGTTAAGAAGCTACGAGTAATATTAGCAACCTTACTTCTAAGCATAAGATTTCTCTGAAGATCTGGCCTTCTAAGATCCAAATATCTATACTTGAGCCTTAAATCCTCTTTAGTCTTACTATCCTCTTCAACAGGAAAAGGAGGAGTATCAGCTTCAGACAGAATTCTAAGCTCATTTGCTCTTATCTCAATATCACCTGTCTTTAAATCCTTATTAACAGCACCAGATCTGGCTTCAACCTTTCCTACTACTGCAATAACATATTCACTTCTTATATGCTCTGCCTTTTCAAATCCTTCGCTTCCAACATCACTTTCCTCAAAAATAATCTGCAGGATTCCAGAACGGTCCCTTAAATCTACAAATATAATTCCGCCTTTATTTCTACTTTTTTGTACCCATCCCATTACAGTAACCGTTTCTCCTATATTACGATTAGATAATTCGGTACACCTATGGCTTCTGCGTAAGCCCTTCATTGATTCTGCCATTCTTCTAATCACCTCTTTATTCGAAATAGTAATCAAAGCATTTTCTATTACAGGTTCTAGGTCTTACCACATAGGTTCCAACCCTTTCGTGTTCAGGATGTGTTTGGTATGCCTTATATGCATCCTCATCTACAAATACCGAATCCAGTAATATATCCGCTTCAGATGAAAACATTGCATTTGTTAAAACATTTATTGATACGATTCCATCAATAAGATTCTTTAGATTTTCTAATTCCTTCTTGATTTCCTCACCATAGACCCTCATTTCATCCTCTGAATATTCCTCTCTAAAATCCCAAGCCACAATATGTCTAATCACATTGTCTCCTCCTTATCATGCTATAATTATGGACTAATCATATTAATAATGTAAAGCTTAAGTTATAAATGGGGATGCCGGTAGACCTTCCTTATTAAATAAGTTAGCCCTTTCCGGATTATCGGCCCATGCATAACGGACCTTTTGAGGACTTATGACCTTATTGCTGCTTACAACAATACATTCGCCCTCTATAGTTGCCTCTGCTGGATGAAAAACTCCGTCTTCACCAGCGATTTCAAAAGTCTCTAATTTATCACCCTGTATAAGTAGGCCACTACCAATATAGTCAAAGTAAAGCTTTGCCTTCTTATCCTCTACTATCATATCCTTATATATCGGCCCACTACACACATTGTCTTCTCCATACATATCCTTTAGAGCCCACAGGGCAAGTCTTTCGCCAACACTCTTCTTGTTCCATGGATGTAAATCATTATACATACCTACATCTATAGTAACTGCCATTCCTGTGTTAGGGTTTTCCATTACCTGCCTTTGAGCTTCTCTAACCTGCGCCCAACCGCTAACCTCTGGCTCAAATCTCCATTGACTATAGTTAGCCAGCTGAACATAGTAAAATGGTAGCTTGGGGCTGTCCCATAGTTTGCGCCAATCGCTTATAACAGTCTCAAATAGTTCCTTATAATCATAAGGATATCCTGTGTTAGATTCGCCCTGATACCACAGCACCCCCGTCACCTTATAATTACGTAAAGGATAAATCATACCATTATAAACTCCCGTAGGCTTATATTGGAAGAAGGTACTGGGACCTTGGGGTTTTGTAAAAGCACCAACCTTATATCTCCAGACTCCGGATATAGGAAGTTCTTCACCATCTACTTTAATAAAATATGGCATATCTGGCACAAAGCCACCAATACTGTGGGTCATAATCAAGCGCACTGTTATGTTATTCTTACCTGCTTTTAACAAACCCTCAGGGATTAAATAGCGTCTGGGAGGGTACATATATCCTGTATTCCCAACTTTAACACCATTTATGTAGGTGTCATCTCCATCCACAAGACTGCCCAGGTATAGCTTTCCTTCCTTTCCAGCCATATGGTCTGGAATATCAACCTCTTTCCTGAACCACACTGTGCCTCGGATAGGCTCTAGCTCTGTACCATGAAAGCCTGCAGGAAGTTGGATATCCTTCCAGTCATTTTCCTTGATATTCTCACTATACCAAGGTTCATCCTTTAGGCCTTCATCTGCCTCATAGAGCTCATGATACCAATTGTTATTGTTTTCATTCTCCCTCTCCATAGTATCCTGAACATAGGAATCATCCTTGCACATACTCAGGATTTCTTTAAATCTGTCAAATCTCATAAGGGAGCCTTCACTTATCCATGCCTCTGCCGGTGTTCCCCCTATGGCTGTAAACAATAATCCAATAGGTATCTTATGTTTGTCATATATCTTCTTAGAAAAGAAATAGCCTATTGCACTAAAGCTATATATGGACTCAGCTGTAACTGGAACCCAGCTACCATCACTAAGCTCCTCTTCGGGTCCATGAAAATCATAGACCATGGGTACTGTAAATTGTCTGATCTCTGGAATATCTACACCCTTTACCTCATCTTCAAATAAATCAAGGGTTCTTTCTACTGGAATCTGCATATTGGATTGGCCTGCCAATACCCATACGTCACCTACTAGAATGTCCTTAATATGCTTATCTTCACCTTCGTGGTGTATGTCCATAACATAAGGTCCGCCTGGCTTTAGATTGCCTAAGTCAATCTCCCAGCTTCCATCAGCCTGAACCATGATAACATAATCCTGCTGCATAAAAGTCAGTCTTAACTCCTTACCAGGAACACCCTTTCCCCATATCTTCACGATGGAATTTCTTTGTAGAATCATTCCATCGCTTATTAAGGGCGATAACCAAATATTACTTGCATCTTCTTTCTTCATAGGTCTCCTCTCTATCCCATTAAATGCTCTGCTCTTTTGTCTATATCATCCTTAAATGCTCAGCTATTTTGTCTAAGTCAACCTCCGTCTGATTGCCTGAGTCCATATTTTTTATATGAGCCTTTCCTGCTGCCAATTCATCAGCACCAATGATTACTGTATTTAATGCACCTATTTTATTGGCATATTTCATCTGTGCCTTTACACTTCTGTCCATGTAATCAGTTTCCACTATAAGACCTTTTTGTCTCAGCTTTTTAACCAAACCATAGGCCGCAGCTTTTGATTCCTTACCCAGTATGCCTACATAAAGGTCCACTGCAGGTTCATCGGCCAGCTTCACTCCTTCTGCATTTAACTCCTTTATAATCCTCTCTATGCCAAATCCAAAACCAACGGCAGGAATATCCTGCTTTTCATCAATCTCATTGATTAGATTATCGTATCTTCCGCCTCCACACAGAGTAAGCCCTTCACTATTGATAAATTCAAATACTGTCTTAGTATAATAATCCAAACCTCTTACAATCCCTGAATCCACCTTATAAGGAATCTTCATTTCATTTAGAAGGCTCTGCAGCTCATTAAAATGTTCCCTGCATTCCTCATCCAGATAATCAATTGTTCTTGGAGCACTCTTAATAATCTCTCCACATGTGGGCACCTTGCAGTCAAGAACACGAAGAGGATTCTTCTGCATCCTCTCTCTACAGGTGCTACATAATTCATTTTCATGCTCCTTAAGGAAGCTAAGCAAAGCCTCATTATAGGTTTTTCTGCAGCTTTTACATCCGATACTATTGATATATAGGTTCACTCCCTTTAGGCCAAGTTTATCCATAAATTCAGTCAATAGGCTAATAATCTCTATCTCTGCTAAAGGACTTGCAGAGCCAAAGAATTCAACACCAAACTGATGATGTTGCCTAAACCTGCCACTTTGAGGATTCTCATATCGAAATGCTTGAGTGATGTAAAAAAGCTTTGTAGGCTGGGCCTCTGCATATAGATTGTTCTCTAAATAGGCACGGACAGCACCTGCGGTTCCCTCTGGCTTTAGGGTTATACTACGATCACCTTTGTCCTGAAAGGTATACATCTCCTTTTGTACCACATCAGTTGTTTCTCCTACACCTCTTTGAAAGAGGATTGTATGCTCAAATGCTGGCGTAATAATCTCCTTGATATGGTATGCCTTACATAACTCCCGCGCAATCTCTTCAATAATGGTCCTTTTATACATATCCGGCCCATACCAATCCTGAGTTCCCTTCGGTCTTTTTGTAATCATTTTCAATCCTCCTCAATAAATAATAATATGATTCTAATTACAACGGAGGATTTTCCTCCTCAATAAATTATATTATGCTTCAACTTACAACGGAGGATTTTCCTCCTCTAACAATTTTTGTTTCATATATTATAAGGTTAACACTCTGAAAGTGCAATATCGGATAATATATTATAGATGTCATATATGTTATACCTATAAATCAGGATTCTTAGATAAAAAATCCTTTTTCCTTCTTATCATCTCATCAATTCTACTGATGTAGTCTTTAGGACTCTTAACATTATCCACTCGCTCAATATGTTTTCTATTGTGGAAGACGAACTTAGACATGGCACCAGCCCCAAAAGCTAGAATTGTCTGTTTTTCTTCCATTATTAATATATTATATAAGCCTTCCTTGCCATGTTTTGCATAGCCTATGTTCTCAAGATTATCTGCCATATTCTTTTGTCTATAAAGATAATAGGGGAGATAATTATTATCCCTCATAAAGTCCTTTGTGATCTGAAGCATCTTGGGAACATCTTCAGCCCTAAGACCCTTATAGCTTTCTATCTCAGTATTCAGTCGGGCCGCTCGCTTTATAGCCAGAGTATGGACTGTAAGGCTATCGGGATTAAGTAGCTTAATCTTATCAAGAGTATCTATAACATCATCAGGAGTCTCTCCAGGAAGTCCTATGATTATATCCATGTTAATGTTCTCATGGCCGCTATCTCTTGCCATCTGAAATGCCTGGTCAATTTGAGATATGGTATGCCCTCTTCCTATTAAATCTAAAGTTCTTTGTTGCATAGTCTGAGGATTAATGGATATTCTATCAACACCCCATTTTTTTAGAAGGTCAAGCTTTTCCTTGGTTATACTATCCGGCCGTCCTGCCTCTACACAAAACTCTCTAACATGGGTAAAATCAAAAGACTCCCTAATAAGTCCTAGCAACCGATCCAGCTGCTTAGCTGATAGGGAGGTTGGAGTACCTCCACCCAGGTAGACTGTAGATAGCTTTCTATTAGGTAAGCAGCTAGCACCATAGCTTATTTCCTTTTCTAAAGCATCCAGATAACTATCTACAAGATCAGCATATCTTTCTATCGAAAATGATGGAAATGAACAGTATAGACAAGTACTTGGACAAAATGGAATACCAATATAGATGCTATATCCAGATCTATAGTCTAGCTCTTTAAGAAGCTGCATTTCTCGTCGTGCAATAAGTATACTTGTATTTATTCTATCCTCAGAGCAGAGATATTCCTGCCCCATCCACCTATATATCCCTTCCTCATCTATGCCATCCTCTAGCATTTCATATACAAGCTTGGTAGGCCTAATACCTGTTAGTATTCCCCATGGAAGTTCCTTTTCTGTTAAGTTTGATAACATCTTATAGAGTAAGCGCTTCATTGCATTCTTATATGCTGGCCTCTCCTTAACAGGGTCTGGTGTATGAACAAAGGAGTTATAATCTGCTCCCTGACTATCTTTAATTTTAATATTGACTCTATCCTTTTCAAATTCAATATTAATAGTAATAAGAGTTAAGGACGAATCCTTTATGCTACCGTCAGGATCGGAAGGTTGATAGGCAATTAAAGCAGATTTGTCCACTATCTCTATGCTTACATCGGGATAAAAGGATTTGACAATTGGGCGGACATCATTATCATATGCCCTATCTGATAATATTATATAAATCATTGTTACTCCTTTATAGATAAGGATTATTCTGTCTTTCATGGCCTATAGTAGTCGGCCTTCCGTGTCCAGGATATAGCTCTATATTATCAGCAAGTACCATAAGCTGATTATGAATAGATTCAGTCAGTGTATTCTTATTACCAGTAGGAAAATCAGTCCTACCAACACTTTCGTAAAATATGGTGTCACCAGTAAATATCATCCCATGCTCCAATAGATGGTAGCATACTCCTCCTTGGGTATGCCCAGGAGTGTGTATCACCTGCCAGGATAAACCGGCTATATTAAATACATCCTTATCCTTAATCATTATATCCTGTTGAAGGCTTACTTCACCGCCAACAAGTGCTGATGCATTTAACTCAGGATTACTTAATAGTTCTGTCTCAGCCTCATGGGCATATACAGGTGCATCAGTAAGACCTTTAAGCTCTGCTACTGCACTTATATGGTCAAAATGACCGTGGGTAAGGAATATCGCCTTACATTCCAGGTCATTATCTTTAAGATATTTTTCAATTTTATAGACATCATCACCGGGATCAATAACAACTACTTCCTTTGATTCCCGGTCTCCTACTATATAGCAATTATTCTGTACCATTCCCAGTACAAGCGTCTTAATATTAACCTTTCTCACTTGATAACCTCTCTTCACATAAGCTGATCTGTTTACACTTTGTCCAAGTCAAAAGCTCATAGCCTAGCCATTTTAACCAGCTGTACGTTCTATATCTAATACGCTCTCCACATTGCGGATTTTTGCAATTATTTCATTGAGCTGTTCCACTCCATTTATTTCAAAACCAATACTAATTGATGCTGTACCCTGCTTACTGGTTCTTACGTTCATGGATATTACATCTATTTTATTCTCAGTTAATACCTTAGATATATCTACAAGTACACCGGTTCTATTATTTGCATATATTTTAATTTCAGCAGGATATACGCCTGTGTCCTTACCATCCTGAACATCCCATTCTGCATCAATAAGTCTTGCTCTATCATCCTCAGGCAGGTTTATTATATTAATGCAATCAGTTCTATGAATTGATACACCTCTGCCTCTAGTAACAAACCCTATTATTTCATCTCCGGGAACAGGGCTACAGCATTTTGTGAAACGGACTGCCAGATCATGGATACCCTTGACAACTATACCGTTCTTAGATTTCTTCTCAGTAAGCCTATGCTCCTTAATATCAGCCATATTTTCTAGGATATTATCATCAGTTATATCCAGCTTGTTCTTTCGGCGATACTCCTCATGAAGTCTGTTAACAACCTGGCTTTCCTTCAATCCTCCATGACCTACTGCAGCCAATATAGAATCCCAATCCTTAAAACCGTATTTTCGCATAACTACACGGATAAATTCAGGCTTTAAAAGATCACTGAGGGTTATATTCTTTTGCTTACAATAGCTTGTAACTAGTTCCTTACCTCTATTTATATTATCTTCCTTTAATATTGATTTAAACCATTGATTAATTTTGTTTTTTGCCTGGGTACTCTTAACAATAGATAACCAGTCACGACTTGGCCCCTTAGAGTTCTGCGAGGTCATTATCTCTATTCGGTCTCCGTTCTGGATAACATAATCAATAGGTACAAGCTTTCCATTTACCCTTGCGCCTACCATCTTGTTGCCGACAGCACTGTGAATGCTGTATGCAAAATCTATAGTATTAGAGCCTGTGGGTAGTGTTTTTACGTCCCCTGTAGGTGTAAATGCATATACACTGTCAGAGAATAAATCAAAATCATTTTTAAGAAGACTTAAAAACTCCTTATTGTCAGATAGGTCTCTCTGCCATTCAAGAACCTGACGTAGCCAAGTCAGTTTCTCTTCCTCAGCATTGGAGGCTCCTTTACCATCGACTCCCTCCTTGTACTTCCAATGAGCAGCGATACCATATTCTGCAGTTCTATGCATATCATAGGTTCTTATCTGCACTTCAAAAGGCTGCCCCTTAGGTCCAATAAGAGTTGTATGGAGCGACTGATACATGTTAGGCTTAGGCATAGCAATATAATCCTTAAATCTGCCCGGAATTGGTTTATACATCTCGTGTATAACCCCTAATGCCGCATAGCAATCCTTTAAGGAATCTACAATAATTCGTACAGCAAATAAATCATAAATCTGGTCTATTGTCTTGCTCTGATTGACCATCTTTTTATATATACTAAAGAAATGCTTTATCCTACCATCAATCTTTGCAGGTATACCTGCTTCATCGATATGGGACCTAACATCTTCAACTATGCTATCAATATAAGCCTGACGCTCACTCTTTTTAGAGGATATCTTTTCAGCCAGATCCTTATAAATTTCAGGCTCAAGATATTTTAAGGATAGGTCATCTAGCTCCACCTTGATCTTAGATATACCAAGTCTCTGGGCGATAGGAGCATAGATATCCATGGTTTCTCTGGCGATTTCCTTCTGCTTTTCCTCTTTCATATACTTGAGGGTTCGCATATTATGGAGCCTATCTGCCAGCTTTATAAGAATAACACGTATATCCTTGGCCATGGCTAGGAACATCTTTCTAAGATTTTCTGCCTGAACCTCCACCTTATCCTTAGAATATTTTAACTGGGTCAGTTTGGTTACACCGTCCACAAGAAGAGCAACTTCATCAGAAAACATCTCTGAAACCTGTGTAATAGTAATATCAGTATCCTCTACCACATCATGAAGAATACCCGAAACTATACTCTCCTTATCAAGCTCAAGTTCTGCTAGAATATTTGCCACACACAGAGGATGTACAATATAAGGCTCACCTGATTTTCTAAGCTGATCCTTATGAGCCGTCATGGCTAAATTATATGCCTTTTCAAGCATGGAGATATCTGCAGACGGATGGTAAGAAATCACCTTATCAATCAGCTTCTTATACAGCTGTTCGGGCGAAGTAAAATCAGCTGGTACCGAAGTAGCAGCCGGTCTATTCAATATACCCTGATTCATAACATCATCCATATCCATAGCAATCTCCATCTTTTTAATCTCAGTGTGAAAAATCTTAGATTACTTCAAGATAGATATCAAAGATTTTTCACCCTATCAACTATCTGTTTCATATATACTTTTATAATAGTGTTTCAGATATAAAAATGTTCTATATAAGAAATGTCTATTATATCATTAATTACCTTCATATTGAATAACAGCTTCAACATCATAGCCTGTTAATTTACTTCTGCCATTTAGGCCCTTTAATTCCATAAGGAAGATAATCTTTACAACCTCTCCTCCAAGCATCTCGACAAGCTTGGTGATTGCTTCAATAGTACCACCAGTTGCAATCAAATCATCAACAATAACTACCTTTTGTCCAGGCTTTATTGCATCCTTATGAATCTCTATAGTAGCCTTGCCATACTCCAGCTCATAATCCATTGAGATAGTTTCGCAAGGTAATTTTCCTTCTTTTCTAACAGGAATAAATGCCTTATTCATATTATAAGCAATAGGCACTCCAAAGATAAATCCTCTGGATTCGGGACCAACTATTAGGTCAAAATCTATGTCCTTTATAAGATCCTGCATTTGATCAATTGCAAGCTTCAGTCCATCCTTATTCTGCAATACAGTCGTTACATCTCGAAATATTATCCCTGGCTCTGGAAAATCCGGTATACTTCTTACATAGTCATCTAACTTTTTCATTTATACACACAAACCTTTCTCTTGGGCTAAATCTAATGTTCACCCTCTTATTATATCTAATAAACTGCTTAAGATATCATAGCATCTATAAGCAGATTAGGAGCTCAAATGTTGCTTATCGTGGATATTATATCACTTACGACACTTCTTCGCAAAGCTTTATTGATTATTATAGACTAAAATGTTTTTAAACTTACATTTTATGCATATATCACAGTGAATTGCATGAATGTTCTTCTGCAATTACTTAAAAGTCCCACATATTCAAAAGATATTTTTAATTATCGGTAATTTTGTATCATTATCTGTACATTTCTATAACCCATATATTCATTGATATTGGGGTAATATGTAACTGTAAGCTTAACATTAGTTCCTCTTCCTGTCTTTAGCCGCTTAGTTTCTTCCTCTCCGTATTTATCGCTTATATAACTAAAGAAGCCATCTACATCTCCAAAGTATAGCGCATCCATCTCTCTTCCATAGGAGTTTCTGACCCTGAGCTTTATTCCGCTAGAATTTTTTCCTATAACTAATAATGATTTAATGGTTAAATCCCTATCTACGAACAATGGCTTTTCATTTCCCTTGCCAAAGGGCTCTAAAAGCTTCAGCTCTTCTACCAGACTCTCGGTTATATACCCTAGAGGTAGCAATATATCTATAGTTACCTTAGGCCTTAGCATCTCCTCTGTCAAGGGTGCATTTTCATTCAAAGCGCTTCTTAAGAGCTCAATATTATCAGGCATAATAGATAGCCCGGCTGCCATAGGATGTCCTCCTAGCTTAACCATAAGCTCTCTATGTTTTAATAGCTCTTCTATCATATTATAGTTTTCTATAGATCTACCTGACCCCTTAGCGCATTCCAAGGAATCTGTTAAAATTATTGTTGGCCTAGAATACTTCTCACGGATACGTCCAGCTATTATTCCTGCTATACTTTCATGACAATCTGGAAGATATACTACCAGCACCTTGTCTCTTAGCATCTTCTTTTCTTCAATCATACTTATCGCTTGTTCTGTATAATCAGCAGTCATATCCTTTCGTGCTTCATTAAGACTCTTTAGCTCTATAGCCAGCTCTAGGGCTTGGCCTTTAGTATCAGACAATAATAGTCCAAGACCTTTTTTTGCTGTGTCAAGCCTCCCTGAAGCATTGAGGCAGGGGCCAATAATAAATCCTAAATGAAAAACAGAAAGCTTCTCCTTATCAATTTGGCATACATCCATCAAAGCCTGTAACCCTATATTCCGGGTGTTCTTTAGTATGTCCAGCCCGTGCTTTACTATTATACGATTCTCATCTACTAAATCCATTACATCACAGACTGTAGCAATTGCGGCATATGACAGAAGCTCCATCTCATATTCTGTCATATCATAAGGACCATGCCTACCTATCATGGCTATTGCTAATTTGTAAGCTATAGCAGCTCCACATAAGCCCGTAAAAGGATATGAGCAATCAGCTTGATTTGGGTTTATTATAGCATCTGCCTCAGGAAGAACAATAGTACCGTCATCTTCCTCATGAAGGCTGTGATGGTCTGTCACGATTACCGTCATCCCATATTCCTTAGCCTTTTTTATTTCATTCATAGCGACAATTCCATTATCACAGGTTAATATAGTATCAATTCCTTGCTCATGGGCTTCCTCTACCATCCTGATATTTATACCATAACCGTCATTTATGCGATCTGGTATCTCATAATCAACATCCGCTCCTAGAATCATCAAGCTACTATATAATATATATGTTGACATCACTCCGTCTACATCATAGTCACCAATAATGCGTATTCTCTTTCCCTCTTCTATCTTTTCTTGTAGGATGTCACAGGCTTTTTCCATATCTTTAAGAAGAAAGGGGTTGTGGAGCTTATCCAGACTTGTATGAAGAAATGAATTAATCTGATTAATATCTTCTATCCCTCTATTGACAAGGCAGCGTGCTAATACCTCACTGACTCCGCATTCTTCCATAATCTTTTTAAAATCAGCCTTTTTATTCTTTATTAGCCAGTTCTCCAAACCATCCTCCTATGTATGTATTTTATAATCTATATAAATTCATATGTCCTAAGTGTTTTGTCCTTATATGCTTTCAATTTCCTTAATCTTTCCATATATCGCTTCTGCCAGGGAAGCATGTCCCTTGGCATCCAGATGTATTGCATCCGTATCATCAGCCTTAGCATAATTAGCTGCATCCATAAAGTGACATCCATACTCATCTGCCAGCTTCTTAAATTCTGCTGCCAGTAATCTAGATTTTTCTGCCCCTTTTAAACCTGCAAAGGATTCGCTGTATTCAGAATCTATAATTTTATCACTTATATGAATAGGTGATACTATCAATATTTCACCACCATAAACCTCTGGCCTTTTAAGAGTTTTAACAAGCTCTGCCATCCCCTTGGCAATATCCTCTACACTGGCACTAAACCTTTCCTTAATGTCGTTAGTACCCAGCATAATAATTACCAAATCTAGCGGTCTGTGTGATGCAACACTAACCTCAAGATATCGACTTCCATTCACATTCTTCATATCTTCATCATCATATATGGTGGTACGGCCATTAAGACCCTCTTCAATTATATAATATTCCAATCCCAAGTGTTTTTGAAGCAATCTTGTCCATCTGGTATTTTCATCATATCTACCGCCTGAACCTGCTACAAAGCCGTAGGTGTTGGAATCTCCAAAGCACATAATGTTCCTTAACATATCTCATTAACCTCTCTACTGAGTTATTTAAAACTTACTCATCCTATACTAGCATATTATAAATATTTTGTTAATATATGATATGACAATTTTTTTAAATACTAACTCGATTACTTGGATATAATGAATATAGATATTCGATGTTGATAATATTGGAAATTATGTTAAAATATATTGTACCTGCATTGTGTAGTATGTTATAATGTATCATATCGTAATTAAAACTACTTATTGCCATGTTGTTAATTACTACATTATATTTATAATTTTTAGGCAAAATAGGTAGAAGATAAACTATGATAGAAAGGGATGGTGAGGGGTATGAAAAAGTTTATTATCACTACAGATACCACCAGTGATTTACCTGATGAATATGTAAAAAAGCATGATTTAAGAGTGGTTCCACTTTATTATAGCTTTGACGATGAGGTGTATGGGGATAAAAAACAACTAGAACCAAAGGATTTTTACAATAAGATGCGAGCTGGTTCTATGCCTACCACAATGGCTGTTAATCCCAAGAATGCCAAAGATATTTTTATTAGTCTACTAGATCAAGGATATGATATCCTGCATATTGCATTTTCTTCTGCCTTAAGTGGCAGCTGTTCAGTAACTGCAACCGTTGCCAGGGATTTATGCGAGGAGATACCTGGTGCCAATATCATCGTTATTGATTCCTTATGCGCCTCCCTAGGAGAGGGATTGTTAGTTCATAAAGCCGTTAAATTAAAGGAAGCCGGAAAATCAATGAACGATATTGCTGATTGGCTAGAAAAAAACAAGCTAAATCTATGCCATATCTTTACGGTAGATGATTTACACCACCTTCATAGAGGCGGCCGTGTGTCAAAAACCACAGCCATTATCGGAACTCTAATTAATGTAAAGCCTGTTCTGCATGTAGATAATGAAGGGCGTCTTGTACCTCTTAACAATGTTAGGGGACGAAAGAAGGCCTTACTGTCTCTAGTAGAGCATATGGATAAAAGACTAGCAGGCTACAGGGACAAGAATGATACAGTATTTATAAGCCATGGTGACAGCCTAGAGGATGCTGAATATGTAGCTTCACTGGTAAGAGAACGTTTTGGTATAGAGGATATACTTATAAATTATGTAAGTCCTACCATTGGGTCTCATTCAGGGCCAGGAACTATAGCCTTGTTTTTTATGGGTAATTCCAGATAAGTCCATGTAAATCAAGTCACTATACTACTAAAGCATTAGTTAAAATAAATTCATAATAAACCTAATGAAGGACAGTAGTCGGGCTTCCCAACCTGTCCTTCATTCTTCTTTTTTAGCCTCTATTATTTCTTTATAGTTATTATCAGTCTATCTCTATACCAGTATACCTCCTAACTAAATGAATCACCATTATGGAGACTATTAACAACCTCAGTTACACGGTTTTTAGCATCCTCTCCAGTAGTAGATCCCTCGATATAACTTATGAGCTCTCGCTTTCTTGCTTCTGATAAATTTGAAAAGTTAGTCATTGCTTTCATATCTAATGATAGGCGCATACCAAGGCCTACAGGTATCTCTGATTTGCCATCTACCAAACTCATATCCAATCTCCTTCCAGCAATATAGATTATATAGGTAATTGCGAAACTCACGAAAACCCTTGTTGAATTGTGCTTCATAGCATACATCTACTCAATCTTATTATGAAGTAGAAAGGATTTATTTATGTATATCAATTCAGCCCAAAATATAACAAGAAAGATTATATAAAACAAAGGATAAGACAATATATATTAATATCTCGTCTTATCCTTACTTAATACTTATATATCAAATATCATTTTAAGAAAGCTTTATAAACTCATCCACCAGATTTTCAATAGCTCTTAAGCTGGTTCTCCAAAAATCCGCTTCTTCTAGATTGATTCCTGCTTCTTTTGCAGCATCCTCCACTGTACTTACAGTTGTCGCATTTAATAGAGCCTTGTATTTAGCTACAAAGGCCTCACCCTCATTTTTATACTTTTCATATAGACCTCTTGCAAATAAACCTCCGAAGGCATATGGGAAATTATAAAAGCTAAGCGCCTCTGAATAGTAGTGGGGCTTTACTACCCACATATAAGGATGCAGATAATCATGATCCAGTCCATCTCCATAAGCGGCCTTTTGAGCTCTTAGCATGATATCATTAAGCTCATCCGGAAATAAAAATCCTTGCTTGGATTTCTCAAATACCTCTGTCTCAAATAAATATCTTGAATAAATATCACACATTATCTGAGTTACATCCTGAAGCTGGCTTTCTATAAGAGCCATTTTCTCAAAACCAGAGGCTCCCTTTATAGCCGCTTCCATTATTAAAGACTCATTAAATGTAGAAGCAGTCTCAGCCACCGGCATACTATAATCGGTATTCAGAGGAAGGTGGTCCTGTATATGAAGCCCATGATATGCATGTCCCAGCTCATGTGCTAGCGTTATCACATCGCTTAAGCTTCCAGAAAAGTTAGTAAGTATTCTACTTTGCTTAACAAAGGGTAAATTGCCACAAAATGCCCCTCCTACCTTACCCTTTCTGGGGAAGAAATCTATCCACTTTTCCTCAAAGGCTTGTTCCACCAAGTCAGCCAAATCATCAGAAAATCCCTTGAAGTGTTTAACCAGGTATTCCCTGGCTTCCTCAACAGTGAATTTAGTCTCGCTCTCTCCCATTGGGGCAAATAAATCATACCAGGGCAGACCATTTTTATGGCCTAGAAGTTTTGCCTTATACTTAAGATACTTATGAAAGACAGGCATATATTCAACCATGGCCTCTAGCATAGCATCTAATGTTTCTCTTTTCATTTTGGAATACTCTAAGGTCTGAGCAAGAGGTGACTCAAATCCTCTTAATTCAGATATGGTATTAACCTGCGTCTTTATATTATTCAAGGAATAACTTACAGCATCCTTAACCTTCTCATAGGCCTTAAGCTCTGCATAATATGCATCCTTTCTCACAGAAGGATTCTCACTATATGCCAGGTTGCGAACCTCAGGTATGGTTATAAGCTCTCCTCTATACTCAACCTCAAGGGTCGAAGTTAGATAGCTCTGCATATTACTCCAAGCCATACCTGCTGATATATTAAGCTTAGCAATCACATCTTCCACATCATCACTCAAGAGATGTTTTGCGTCCTGCTTTATATCATTAATCATAAATGAGTAGGCCTTTAATTTAGGATGCTTATCCATATAGCTATCCATAGCCTCAATACCTGCAATCCATTTTTTTATTATGGCAAATGGCTTGGATACTCCGCTTAACTGCTTTTCCAGCATATTAAGCTCATTGACAACCTTACCGTCTGATGTATTAACTGATTCTCTAAAGGAAAGATATGATGATAATGAGGCTTGTAACAGTTCGAATTGCTCCATATAATCAATTGCAGATAGGAGAAGCTTTTCCTCATCATTAGCTTCAGCTAATGTCTCACTAAAGCTATTAATATCTTCTATCAGTTGATTAAGCCTTTTTTTGTCCTCTATATATTTCTTATCTTCTAAACCCTTATAAAGTATATCTAATGACCATTCCTTATCCATAATTCTATCCTTTCTTCTCAAATGCTCTACCTAAGGTAGTTGATATAAGCAGATAATACCATAAATTTAGATAATTTCCAATTTATTTTATATATGATAGTATAATACATACAATCAAAAAAATACATTATATAAAAAGCTGTCGCTAAAATATAAAAGGGAGTGTATATGTTCCAATCATGCACATTTAGGAGAACGGTTTGCTATGATTTGTATTATCGAAATCGGACTTTAGTCCGATTAAGATTTACAAATCATACAAACTGTACTACTAATCAGTGTGTGATGGAATATATACACTCCCTTAATTACTTCTGCGACAGCCGCTTATATTTCTTGTAATTAATTATATGTCTTTATGAATATACTTTAAATCTACTTTCTATTGGAGCAAAATCCTTATCACCAGGCTCTTGTGTTGGTTTACCAAAAGGCATCTGCGCCAGTAACTTCCACTTTTTAGGTAGATTCCATGTCTCTTTTACCTCATCGTCAATTAAGGGGTTGTAGTGCTGCAATGAAGCTCCTAAACCAGCACCCTCTATGTTAACCCATACAGTATATTGAAGCATGCCTGAGGACTGAAGTGACCATACAGGAAATGATTCCTTATATAAAGAAAACTGTTCCTGAAGTCCCTCAATCACTTCTTCATCTTCAAAGAAGAGAATTGTTCCATATCCGTTCTTAAATCCATTAATTTTATCATCTGTTGATGAGAAGGAGTCTGCTGGGACAATTTTTCTTAGGGTCTCCCTTGTAATCTCCCATAATTTATCATGGTTTTCTCCCAGAAGAAGAACGACTCTAGCACTCTGTGAATTAAAGGCTGAAGGTACATATTTAACTGCATGCTCAATAATATCTCTAATCTCCTGATCTGAAATAGGAGAACTCTTATCAATTGCGTAATAGGAACGGCGATTTTCTACTAATTGTTTTATATCTTTCATATGAAATACTTCCTTTCTTTTAATCTATCATTTATATTCTTTACACTCTTGCAGATATTTATTTTGAATTTGCAACTTTTATTTATAATTGCTCGTTTGTATTGTGTACAATTACATTGTATACTATTTATTATATTTGTCAATACCTTTTTATTGACTTTTTAAAAAACATTGTATAAAATTAAATTGTACAGCAAAGCTGGCTTGAATCTAATTAATATATGTTACCAAAAAGAAAGGATACGGCAATGAATCATACAAAACAAGAAGATAGAGATAAGAAATATGAAATTCTAAGACTTGAAAACCAGCTATGTTTTTCACTATATGTCTGTTCAAAAGAAATAATCCGTAAATACAAACCAATCCTTGATCCCTATGGCTTAACTTATACAGGATATATTATAATGATGGCTTTATGGGAAGAGGATGAGGTCACAATTAAGAATCTCGGTAAGAAGCTATTTCTGGATTCGGGTACTCTAACCCCCCTATTAAAGAAGCTGGAAGCACAGGGCTATATTACCCGTAACCGAAGTGAAAAGGACGAGAGAAATGTATATATAAATTTAACCAAAAAGGGAAGGGATCTTCAAGATGATGCTTTGAAGATACCAGAAGAGCTTGTCTGTTCTCTTGGTTTGGATATAAAGGACGGTATGCGTCTATTGGATGAGCTCCATCATATGATGAAAAAATTTATTCCCCCCGCTGATAATGACTAATAGACTATAAAAGTAGATATTATATTATGGTTAAATTCTATAAAGGAAAGAAACAAAACTAGAAGGTTACTTATACAACTACTCTTTGAGTATATAAGTAACCTCCTGATTAAAACACCTGATTATGCCATACTATTATATAGTAATTTTTCTTATAAAGCCTATAGGTTTAGCTTCTCATCAAAACCTAGCATAAGGTTCATATTTTGAATTGCAGCACCCGATGCTCCCTTGCCCAAATTATCAATTCTAGTTATTATCATGGCTATATCCCGCGCATCATTTCCAATAACAAATATCTCTGCCATATTGGTATTATTACATGCTGTTATATCAAGGCCACCATCAAAAACCAAGCCCTCTGATGGTAACATACTGTTAATCGAACTGTCCTTTAAGCTACTTTCATCAATATAAGGCATAACTCTGACAAAAGGCTGATTCTTATAATGGTTATTTATTAGGCTGTGAAGTTCCATTCCCTTAAGCTTTTTATTAAGTAGCCTTGTATGAATAGGAATAATGGTAGCTAAGCCCCTGTAATAATTAGCTAAAATAGGTAAAAATACAGGGCATGTAGTTAAACCAGAGTGTAACATCATCTCACTTAAATGCTTATGATTAAGCCCAAGACTGTAAGGACGTGGTGCTTTTGTATATGGATTATCCTCGATTTCAGCCTCATACTTTTCAATTAATAATTTACCCCCGCCGCTATATCCCGTTAGACTTTGACAGGAGATGGGGTAATCTGGTGACATGACCTTATGATCTATGAGAGGATATACAGACAGTGTAAAAGCTGTCGCATGACAACCGGGATTGCTCACCCTTTTGCTATGTTTAATTGCTTCTTTTTGAGCGGCAGATAATTCGGAAAGTCCATAAGTCCATTCCTTGTCTGTTCTATGAGCAGTACTTGCATCTATAACCTTCGTATTAGGATTTTTTATCAAGGACACAGCTTCCCTTGCAGCATCATCCGGAAGACACAGAAACACTAAATCAGCCTCATTAATGATACTTTGACGTTCCTTAATATCACGTCTCTTATCATAATCTATCTTAAGAACCTCAATATTATTATACTTAACAAGCCTTTCGTTAATTTCTAGGCCTGTGGTACCACTTGAACCATCAACAAAGATTTTTTTCTTCATAATACTGACTCCTCATATTATTATTTCTTCAAGACAAGGGACACTTCCCCTGTATTGCTAATATTTCACTCTTATTTTATGAATATTTATTCATCGCCTTTAATTATAATACATCGTTTTTGCTTTCTTGTCAACTATTAGGACGAACTTTCCTGCTGCATATTAAAAAGAACACGACATTAGTGGTATACACCAGGTCGTGTTCTTGTATTATGAAAGTCTTATGTCAAATTTAACTATAAGTATTGGTCCATATTTTATTCTTTACTTTTGGATTAACGCCCGTTAATTCGAACAGCTTACTAACTGTTACAAGAGTGAAGCCGTCTTCTTTAAGTCCTTTAATTATTTCATCTAGAGCATCCACTGTATTCTTGTTGCCTGTCAAATCATGAAGAAGTACTATATCTCCGTCCTTAACATCTCTTAGTACAATTTCAGCTCGTTCCTTTGCAGATACAGTTGGGTCCCAATCCAAACAATTTATGCCACAAATAAAGGGAAGATCAATTGCCTCATACATGGTGGGGCTTAGTGAAATATAAGGTGGTCTGAAAAATTGAGGTGTAACTTCAACCATATCTCTAATAATCTCATTGGTCCTATTTATTTCATCAGTAATCTCTTGGGCGCTATATTTGTCCATATGATTATGATTCCAGGAATGATTTTCTATTTCACATCCAAGCTGTAACTGTCTTTCTAATATAGGCTTCGTATCATTATTTATGAACTTTCCTATTAGAAAGAAGCTTGCAACCACCCCATGCTCCTCTAATTTGTCTAAAACTAAGGGAGTAATATCAAGATTTGGGCCATCGTCAAAGGTCAAAGCCACATACTTCTTATCTTTATTGTTGCTGTCATTCATAGCTACTATCTCCTTTTTCCTAAGTATTAGAAGAATTTCACTAGATAATATTAACAAATTATATTAATCTGGTCAAATTATATTATGATCGATTATAAGCCATGAATAAATTATCACACTGTATTAAGCTGTTCCAAACGCTCCATAACTAAGCTCTCAATTTCATCCCTATCCATATCTAAGGCAATGGATAACTCACCATAGAGAAAATCCTGAGCTATACCCAGATACTTTTCATCTGTGAATGTAAGCTTCTTTCCCTGAGATAGGCGTTCCTGTTTTCTAACATATAGAGTCTTTATTATCTTAACCCAATCCATGCTATCTCGGTCTCGTAAAGCTTTCTTATAGGCCTCTTCTCTTTGCTTATCATTTTCTATCCAAAGTAAAGGCGTGTCCGCTATCTGCTCAATCAACTCAAGAGCTTCATCATTAGTTATCACTTTTCTCATAGATACCTTATCATTATCAACGGGAGTATACAATGTACTTGCCTTTGAAAATACCGGTTGTAGTGTATAGCATTCTACGCTCTTATCAATACCAGCTATATCAAGGCTACCTATATCCTCCACCTTACATACACCATGGTTACCGTAAATAATATAGTCTCCTAATTCATACATTCTATCTCTCCTATCTACTTAAGAACATCAATACAAGTTTCATATCCTGAATTTACTTATGCTAAATCTATATTTCATGTGCTTTAATCACGATTTGTAAAGTATCGTTTATAAAAGAAAATTTTATCTATAAAACATTATAACAGAAATCTGCCTCTATTGTTAGTGTTTTACGGACTTTTGTTAAAATTGTAGTTTTTTTCTAATAGTATTCATGGATGTGTTAGTATATTTTGACAACATATATTGGGATATACTTGCCTATTACATCAAGAAAGGGCCACCTCAAGCTTCCATATATTAAATATAGGTACTTTACAGGCAACCCCTTTTTATACTATTCTATCCAATATTTATATAACTATCCATAATAAGTGATAAGTAATTATTCCTTGGCTGAAGGATCTATGGCATCTCGTAGTGCATCACCAACAAAATTAATACTTACAACAAGTAATATTATTAAAACCCCTGCTGGTACCCATAACCAAAACTTACTAGTTAGTATAGTTATAGATTCGGCTCCATTTAAAATATTTCCTAGACTTGCGGTAGGTGGTTGTACCCCCATACCAAGAAAACTTAGGGCCGCTTCATCGAGTATTGAAATAGCAAACACAGATGTAGCATATACCATAACCGGACCTACTGTATTGGGTAATATCTCAGAAAAAAGGATATATCGATTAGGCATACCTGCCACCACATTTCCCTTAACAAAATTAGTTTCCCTGAGAGAGAGAACACTTCCTCTAACCAATCTAGCCGCACCAGGCCAATCCACAAAACCTAGAATTAATATGATATTCCATAGACCAGGTCCAAATATAGCTGCAGCCACTAGGACCAAAAGTATATAAGGAAATGACATAATCGTATCAGTTATACGCATGATGATTATGTCAGCCAAGCCCCCAAAATAACCTGCAATCAAGCCTAGTATAACTCCAATAAAGGTTGATATTACAGTAGCTGCAAAGCCTACAAACAATGATATCCTTGTGGCATATAGAAGCCTACTGAACATGTCTCTTCCTATCTGGTCTGTCCCAAGCAAATGGTCTGCTGAAGGAGGTGCAGAAAAGGAAGTACTAACCTGATTTGGATTATAGGGTGCAATGATGGGTGCCAAAATTGCTAGTAAGGTCATGATTCCGAGAAAATAAAGACTTACTACTGCCAGCTTATGCTTGCGAAAACGCCTAATTATCATCCGTGTTGTATTATTTTTATATTCTGATGTTCCGGAACTATTCATAATCGTCTCCGTTTCTAATACTGTATAGTTGGATCTACCAATGCGTATATTATATCTGTTATCAAATTAGCCAGTAAAACCACTACTGCTGTTAAAAGAGCTACTCCCATAATAACAGGATAGTCCCTGCCCATTATGGCATTCATTGTAATAAGACCAAGCCCTGGCCAAGAAAAGACCTGCTCAACAATTACAGCCCCTCCAAAAAGAGTAGGAATCTGCATACCAATTACCGTTACAATAGGTATAAGGGCATTACGAAGTGCATGCTTATTAATCGTACGAAAACGACCAATACCTTTTGATTTTGCAGTACGGACATAATCCTTCTGTAATATTTCAAGTACTGCACTTCTTACATATCGAATATTTGAACCAGCTATTGATATGGCAAGAACTAAGACAGGCATAACCATATGTCTAATTAAATCAAGCAAGCCTCCGTCCCCACCAGCCGTTCGCATCCCACTGGATGGTAACCAGCCCAGTTTCACTGTAAAAATATAGATAAATATCAAGGCTAGAAAAAAACTAGGTATACTTGTTCCAAAAAATGACATGGTCACAAGTGTGTAATCTCTTTTCGTATATCTATGAATTGCACTATATATTCCGATAGGTATAGCAACAGCCAGACCTACCAGCATTGAAGTCCCCATGAGAAGAAGAGTCGGACCCAGGTGACTTCCTATAATTTGGCTTACCGGCTGATAACTTTTAAGAGAATAGCCGAAGTTTCCCTGAAGCACATTCTTTAACCAAACAAAATACTGAACATAAAAAGGCTTATCTAGTCCAAGCTGTATTGCTTTAGCTTCAAGGGCTGCTTCAGTAGTTTTTGGTCCCAGCATCATTTCCAAAGGACTGCCGGCAAGACTCATAATGGCATAATCTAATATAGTGATTCCTATAAGTACAGGTATAGCTATTAATATTCTTTTTATAATGTATTTAACCATTATGCACCTCATTTCTGCCATCCATAAGTACAGGACAAGCAGCCCTGTGATCGCTTCCAGGCCTTATAGGCAAAAGCTCAGGGTCATTAATCCTGCAAGATTCTATAGCATAAGGGCACCTTGTATGAAACCTACAGCCCTTAGGAGGATTCACTGCTGATGGTATCTCACCCTTTAGTACAATCCGCTGCCTCCCCCTAAGCTTAGGAGCAGGTAAAGGCGAAGCATCAAATAATGCTTGGGTGTAAGGATGTATCGGGTTATCAAAGAGCTCCTGTGTCTCAGCTATTTCAACAATCCTTCCAAGATACATTATGGCTATACGGTTACTAACATAGCGAACTGCTCCAAGTCCATGAGCTATAAACACATAAGTTAGATTCAGCTCATCCTGAAGCTGCTTTAACAGGTTTAAAATCTGTGCCTGAACCGACACATCCAGGGCGCTTACAGGCTCGTCACATACCACTAGTCTTGGCTTTACGGACAGGGCCTTAGCAATTCCTATTCTCTGTCTTTGTCCTCCCGAGAACTCGTGCGGGTATCTATGCTTCATAGACTTTGGTAGTCCAACAAGATCCAATAGTCTATTAATCTCTTCATCCAAACTGTTCTTCTCTATAATACCATGATAAAGCATGGGAGCGGCTAGAATATCATAAACCTGCTTCCTAGGATTTAGAGAAGATGTAGAATCCTGAAAAACCATTTGTAAATGGGTTCTTATTTTACGCAGATTCCTGTTGGACATATCCGATATGGATTCCCCCTGATATAGAATATGCCCTGAAGTAGGTCTCTCCAGGGCTACTATTTGGCGTCCAATAGTTGACTTACCACATCCAGATTCTCCAACAATCCCAAGTGTCTCTCCTTCATATATTTCAAAATCCACGCCATCAACAGCGTGAGTTACTGGTTTGTTTTTTCTTATAGTTGAACCTCTTAAAGGATAATACTTTTTTAATCCACGAGCTACAATTAGAGGATTTCTCTCTTCCTCATTATTCAAAAGGTATCTCCCCCTTTTCTGCACGATGACATCTAACAAGATGCCCATCTGTAAATTCAGAATAAAACTGTGTCTCCCTACACTCTGGGACAGCATAAGGACATCGCCCATAAAATCTACACCCATCAATATCCTGATAGTTATCCGGAACCGTACCAGGAATAGAAGATAGCTTTTTATTCGGATCATCATATATACAAGGAACTGATTCAAGGAGCGCCTTAGTATATGGATGTGCAGGATGTTCAAATAATCTATAAACAGATGTTTCCTCCATGAACTGTCCAGCATACATAATAATAACCCTATCTGCAAGCTCTGCCACAAGTCCTATATCATGGGTAATCAAGACGATTGACATATGAAATTCCTTCTGAAGCTCAACTAATAACTTCATGATCTGCAGTTGGATTGTGACATCTAGGGCTGTGGTAGGCTCATCGGCTATGATTAGCTTTGGTTTACAGGCCAGTGCCATAGCTATCATGACTCTCTGCTGCATTCCTCCGGAAAGCATATGAGGATATTTCTTCATGATAGCCTTAGCATCTGATAAGCCAACTTTACTAATCATTTCAATAGCATATTCATGGGCTCTTTTTCTATCATAGCCCATATGAATCCGGATTACCTCTGTAAGCTGATTTCCAATGGTAAGTACAGGATTTAAACTATTCATCACATCCTGAAATACCATCGTAACCTCACTACCTCTTATTCTATCAAGCTCTTTCTCACTCATTTTGAGAAGGTCTTGGCCCTCATATATTATACTACCATTGATAACACGGGCACTAGGGCTTAGTAAACCTAGGAGGGATAAGGCCGTAACACTTTTGCCACAGCCAGATTCTCCTACAATACAGAGAACCTCACCCGGTTTTACAGAAAAGTTGACCTTATCTACTACAACAGTCTGTTTATTCTCTTCTGCGAAAGCTATTGTAAGATCATCAACCTGTAATAAGTGTTCCATTCTTTCCTCCTAAAGATCTACTAGATAAGCAATACTTTATAAACTAAGGTTTTAGCTCTCTTATTTTACTACTTCCCATTCATTTACATTGATAAATGTTCCATAAACATCAGGCACCACATTCTTCAGACGGTTATTTACCGCTCCTATAGCACTGATAATATAGGCCGAAATCATAGGTACATCCTGCTGGGTAATATCAGTAACTATGCGGTATTGCTTTATGATTTCATCTATATCAGTACTCTTTTGCGTCATATAAAGAGCGTCCATAATTATATCATTATGATATCTGGTCCAGCCACCCTTTGATAATAACCAGCTAATATCTGTATAAGGATCTACAGGGGTATAGGTATACTGTACTGCTAGTAGATCAAACTCACCTGTTCCCGCCACGGAAAGTAAGGTTGCAATATCCACTGTATTTATCTTTACATTAAGACCAATCTCTCCAAGTTTAGCTGCTATAAAGCTAGCAATATTTACAAAGGTGGTATCGCCACTATTCACATAGAAGGTATATTGCGTGCTTCTATCCCAGCCGTCTGCCTCTGCCTCATTAAGAAGCTCTATAGCCTTATCAGGATTATAGGCAGTGGGAGTCACATCATCATAGAATGGACCTGCACTTGCTAAGAAGCCCTCAATTACTTCTCCCTGACCCTTCAACATATCATTCAGTATGGTTTGACGATCTATTCCATACATAATCGCCTGACGAATTCTTACATCAGTAACTCGTTCAACATTAAAGAAAATAGATTGATTTGTTACAGGCGTTCCATCATATACCTTAATATTATCAAGCGCTCTTACAGAATCATAATCCTCCTGTAAAATAGCACCAGTAGTTTGTTGTACAAGATCAAGCTCACCAGATCTAAGTCCAGCAAGAAGCTGACTTGCTGTTACTACCTTAATATTTAAGTTCTTAATTTTAGGTGCTCCTAAAAAGAAATTATCATTAGCTTCCAAGGTTACATAATGATTTAAATCCACATCCTTAATAAAATATGGTCCACTTACTACAGTCGGTGCATTAAACCAATCATAGGATAAGAGGTCTTCTCTAGGTACTTCACCTAGAATATGCTCAGGCAAGATGAGAATATAACGACCGAAGATGTTCTTAAATGAATGCAAGGCCATCTCAGTCTTTGTAGTTATCTCTACTGTATGCTCATCAACAGCTACAACTCCGCTGAGTGATGTTGCACCTTTCTCAGCATATCCGTCGTCTCCGGTTCCTTCAATCTTCTCCATAGACATTCCTACGCTACCGATTTCTGGGCTGGTCCAAAGTAAATAGGTAAATACCACATCCTCAGATGTAATTGGCTCACCATCTGACCAGACAGCTCTTTCATCTAGATGAATAGTAAATGTTTTATTGTCCTCTGTAGTAATATCCTTAGCCAACTGGCCAACAAATTCTAAATCCTTATTAAGCTCAACTAATGGTAAGAATTCTAAGGATGTAGTATATTTTACAACCTCAGTTCCATCCTGTAGCAGTGGATTCACTGAACTTAATGAATCTGTCACACCTACATTAACGATATCTTCTTGTGTTACATCTTTATCGGAAGAACCACCCTTATTGTTATCGTTATTTTTTTTGCTACATGCAACTAATGATGTTGCCATCATCATTGTAAATATTAATATTAATAATAATTTTCCTGACTTCTTCATAAAATCACCGTTCCTTTTTTGGTATGTTTTCATACTATTTTGATACGCTTACTATAATATAGTTTTATTAAAATTACAATGTAATTTTCTATATAATAAAATAATTAAATTACCTTTTGATATGCTATTCTTTCTGAACCATCCTCTAGATATATGATTCCACATCTAGAAAATGAGTTTTTAGCAAGAAGATTCATCATTATATAATTATCCCTGTGTGTGTCTATACGAATATTAGGCAACCTATTAAAGCACCAATCTAAACAGTGGGAAGCAACACCCTTTTGTCGGCTAGCAGATGCTATCCTATGAACCACACTATATGGCTCCTCATTAATCCAAGCCCCTTCGTATATAGTTAGGTAGGTTGGATCAGGTCCCTTGTTAAAATAAAACACACCTACAATTCGATTGCAATCCACACATACATAGCTTTTTTCATCTAATATGTCTTGCTTAATTAATTCAATATTCGGATAACCATTCACCCACTGGTTGACATTTCCACTGTCCCTCATATACTTTCTGGCATCATCATATATCTCCATGACCTCTTCCAAGTCATCCATAACAGTCTGTCTTATTTCCACTTGCATATCTCCTTAGTCATGTTAAATAATTAGTATTAGTATTCTACACTAATTATTTGCAATACGCAAATATGATAATAGTCAATCTGTTTTTACTTTTGTATTGATATAGTCTGGTCAGTTCTTCTTAGTCTAATAAGCTCCACTATAATATAGATAATGGCTACTATACCGCTTATACCATCAGACATAGCATTACTTATATATACTCCTTTTATACCCAGTCTTGGAGCCAAAATTAATATTGCAGGAACAATTATAACACCATATCTTAAGAAAGCTAATATGCTACTTAACTTAGTCTTATCAACCACCTGAAAGTATTGTGAACTTACGGTTAGTGGTCCGATAATAGGAAGCATACATAGATAATACCTTATTCCCGCCGAGGTTATCTCAACCAAACCTATATCATCTGTGAATATTGATACCAAGAGCTGCGGAAATAATATTATTACTAAAAATAAAAATACTGATAGTAAAAAAGAATAAAGCAAGGCCAGTTCCAAGGATTTTCGCACCCTAGCATATTGCTTTGCTCCCCAGTTATAGCCACATATGGAATTGTTGCCTTGAACAAGCCCCATAACAACCATATGATAAAAACTGTATATGGAAGCCATTATGGTTATGGCTGCAACATCAAGGTCATTACCAAACTTAAGTAAACTCTTGTTTATAAACAGATTTACCAAGGCGGCCAATATCTGTATATAGAAAGATGGCATGCCCAGCTTCAGACTTTTCCCTAATAAGGCAAATTCGCCATTAACCTTTCTTAGCTTTAGGTTAATTGCAAAATCCTTTCTATTAATAAATGCATAAATCACATAAACTGTCAAAGTAGTCTGGGAGATTACCGTGGCTATAGCCGCACCCGCAATACCCATCTTAAATACAAATATGAATATAGGATCTAATACTATATTCATCACTGAGGTTATTACAATTATCTTCATAGAGACCCCAGATTTACCGATTGAACGTAAGGAATTATTTAAGCAATATCCTGGAATTCCTATGATAGATCCTATAATTATAATGACTATATATTCTTTAGCATAGGGTATTACATTATCCGATATAGACAGAAGTTCTAATATGGGATCTAAAAAAACCATAAATAATAGAGCAAAAAGGACTAGAAAAATCACAATATACTTTAGTGCAAGATATAATATATCCTCAGCCTCATCTTTCTTTCCCTCTCCCAGCCTTATAGATATCAGAGCTGACGTTCCTATCCCCACTAATAATATAAAGGCCATCTGTATTATCTGTACTGGCATGGTAATTCCCACTGCTGTTAATGCATAGGAGCTGATTCTACCCACATAGATTCTGTCAACTATATTAAAGATTGCACTGCTGAGCATACCAAGGATTGCCGGTATAGAAAGCTGCCATAAGAGCTTTGATACTCTTTCAGTTCCTAGCTTCAAATCAATTACCTCACTTCATGTCACTAATATTTAACTTAATCATACATCTAAAGTTCCTATAGTAGCAAAATAATACCATATCATTCTACTATGAACTGGTTTTAAACTCAACTGAAAATATATAGGCAATTGCTTTTCATGTAAAAAGATATTTGTTTCGATGGATATTGATTTATATTGACGCATATTGTTTTTAGATGTATAATACCCATGACGTCGGAATTATTTAGATGAGATTAATCTAAGGTTCTTAGAAAGAAAGGGGATTAAGATGATTTTTGAAAGAAACATAATAAAGAAGCTTGTAAAAGGTATATAACAGAATTGATAGGTTATACTGTACTAGATGAGAAAATGGCAGGAACCTTTCACATAGCTATCGGAGATAATACCATGTTTGGTGGCAATAATAGTTCTCCTCTACATATGGATTTTGTTGGAATGGGAGAAGTTCTATTTCAATAGTAATAGTACCATTGTAAGTGCATTTACTCTACAATGGTGCTATTTTACTGGTATCACTTCTTTCTGCGCTTTACCTTACTTGTTATTACAAGGTAAACAATACCTATGAATGATAATAGGCCAAATATATATTTAATTATACCTAAATATTGATTGCCGCTAATAAATATAGCTGTAGGTCCATCTGAGCCACCAATGATTCCTATTGAACTTACACTATTTTTATCTATCCTAATTTGAAATTTATTTTGGATATACATACGCATAATAAATTCCCATGAGACCGTAATAATTGTAATCAAAGTTGTAACAATTGTTAGTACCATAATAATTTTCCTTTGGTTTCTTTTCATTATTAAAACTCCCTTCTGGCTACTTTCTAGCTACTAAGCTCCACCCGTTTTACACTTTTGACACTATTAATATCTATATACTTAGAAACATAATAAGTTATTATATATCATAAATCAATACTGTTTCTCATTTATACTTTAAAGAACTATGCGAAAATGATATCATATGAAAAGAACTTAAAATTTAGTATACTGCATAGATATGATTATCTTGAACAAACAGGAGGGCATTATTAGGTATGAAAAAATATATAAAGTATAAAAACAGATTTATTATTATAGGTATTATGACAGTGCTGGCGGTGTTTCTTCTAATAACACTTCCAAAGCTCAAAAAACAAGCTAACCAGCCAGACGATAAATTGCAAGATAATACAACTATCGAAGACAATTATAATACAGAGGTTGAGTTCAATGAGACTATAGATAAATCAAATGTAGAAATAGATAGCAATTATGACAATCCTGTCCCTAACTTAGAGGCCGATGATAGTTCTGAACATGATGACAGGGCACAAGAGGATGAAGATAAGACACAGTCAGAGGCAAATTCTGATCCTCAGGCGACCGAGCTAAGCTTAGACCTGGTGTTTGAAGAGAAGTCGGACATAGTTATATCAAGGTCTGGAGTCAACTTAAGAAAGGGTAGTTCTACTGATTCAGAGATTCTTACCACCTTAAAGGAAAGTACCGAGCTTAACCGTACTGGCTATCACGATGATTGGACCAGAGTAGAATATCAGGGAAATGTCTGTTATATAGCATCATATCTAGTTACATTAAAGACAGAGACATCTTCGGAAGATCAATCCGAAGCCATAGCGCCTGATAGAAACGCTAAACTAATTGTTATAGATGCCGGACATCAGGCTAAAGGTAACTATGAGCAGGAACCAATTGGTCCAGGTGCAAGAGAGACTAAGCCTAAGGTTTCAGCAGGTACAACAGGTGTCAGTACCGGCCTAAGGGAGTACGAATTAAATCTCACGGTTTCTCTTAAGCTTAAGGATGAGCTCCTAAAAAGAGGATATCAGGTTCTTATGATTAGAGAATCTCACAATGTAGATATTTCTAATTCCGAACGAGCCGCCATAGCCAATGGAGCAGATGCAGATGCCTTTCTTCGAATCCATGCCAACGGAAGTGACAATTCCAAAACCAATGGAATAATCACAATCTGCCAGACTAAATCCAACCCCTATAATAGTAACTTGTATAAGATAAACCGCAAACTATCCGAAAAGGTTTTAGAAAATATGGTAGCACAAACCGGTGCCACTAATAAAGGCGTATGGGAAACAGATACCATGAGTGGTATTAACTGGTGTAGTGTACCTGTTACTATTATAGAGATGGGTTATATGACAAATAAAAATGAAGACGAGCTTTTAGCCACTGATAGCTACCAGGATCTATTAGTCCAAGGGATAGCTGATGGATTGGATGCATTTTTTAAAGATGAGTAAAACTTGAAGTTGGGTTTGATTTATTTCATTACTCTTTTCTCAAAATCTTATCCATCTTTTTTCCCTTTGCTAATTCATCTATCAGCTTATCTAGATACCTAATCTCACGCATTAAGGGTTCCTCGATATTCTCTACCCTGACACCACAGACTAAGCCTTTAATCAATGAGCGTGAAGGATTCATGTGAGGGGCTTTTGCAAAGAAGGTTTCAAAATCCGTCTGATTTTCCAACTCTTCTTCAAGCTCCTTCTGGCTGTATCCGGTTAACCAAAGGATAATTTCATCCACCTCCGCTTTTGTACGCCCCTTTCTTTCGGCCTTCTTAACATAAAGCGGATAGACCTTAGCAAAACTCATTGTATATATATTATTTCTAGCCATAATATCCTCCTTAACTCCATATCATTCTTCAAAATTTACATTTCATCTACATAGATGCAATAACTGAATAGCCCAAAAGGTCAGATCACAACGTAATGAAGTATGGGTTTTGTAATCGGCTTCAAGCTTTACATCTACATATGCTGTTGGGTATTCTATCTTTTTTGGGGAGTAATACTTTTTATGTGGCAACTTAAAATTCATTCTCAGGATGCCATCATTGATTAATTCTAGTTTTAAGTTCGCAATAGACTCCTTCAAAACATCAACCTTCTCTCCTACTCCAAGCATAGCAATTTCGGATAGGGGGCGACGGTATAATATCGAATCTATTAAATCAGGTCTATAAGCCCTAAAAGGCCTAATTAAGGCAAAGCATGGGGCATAAAATTTACCATTTATTCGAACATGCATATTATTATCTGGCTTCATTATCTTATTTATGTGATTAATTGAATTAGCCAGCATATTAATATTATCTTTTGTACGCCAGCTTTGCGTATATGCCAGCATTGTAAGCGTATAAATATTGGGGAAATATTCATCTTCCTCGATGTAAGGATAATTATTGCGTCTTTTATTGCCTTTATTAAATTTAGTTATCTCATCTAGGGAAGAGATTTCAAGCATACGACTGAAGCCTTTCAATGATATTTGCTGAAAATCCCGCAGATCATCAAAGTCATCCCCGTAGCCAAGCATAGCCTGCATAACATATAACAAAGCCATAAGACAATTACCGTTGTTCAATCCCACAAATCTATTCTCATAGCGTGAAACTTCAGGGGGGATATAAGAAAACTCCTCACGTAATATATCTTCATCTCTCATTGCAGCAACAAAATCGACAACAATTGGGTGTGTTTTTGGTATGCCATAATAAGCTAGCAACCTTGCCGCTGTTTCTCCATCCTGCAATGGTGTTTCATGAAGCTTCACTCCACGCCAATTAGACCAGCTATGCATACCATTTCCAATATATCCATTTGGCTTGATATAGGTCGTCAACAGCTTGAAATACGGTGTTTGGTAAATCTCCTCCAGTAAATCCTCTTCCTCGCTCTGAGATAGGTCGTTTAGAAGCTCTTTTCTGAGGCGATATCTTATAACCGGCCCTGCCTTCTCCAGAAGAAAATTAATTGATTTAGAAAAATTCAACCCAACACCTCCTTCAATATTATTAGTTAGAACTTGTACTATTATTATACTCCAAATTTATCCATAACTCTACTATGATTTTTAATTCTCCCTTTCTTGAGCAACGGCAATTTTATTACCATCGGGATCAAGGAACCAAAACGAATACGCTCCCCACGGCTTCCTTTCGGGTGGTGAAATTATCTCTATACCTGGGATTTCCCGTAACAACCGCTCATATAGTGCATCAATGTCCGCATCATAGAACTGTAGCCATATATTTTTATCCTTTGCTATATTTACATCTCCCGGATCCCAGACGCTAATATTAGCAAATCCATAATGGCTACCCTCTACATATGGCTCCTCCTGTAATACAATTTTATAAAATTCTGCGAGATGAGGGGCATCATTGGTCGTAATACATACTCCGTCAAACTTCATAATATCACTCCTTAAAGTAGTTTTGCTTTATCTCCATATAAAACTAGGTATGCAATAATCTAAAATTTTATAAAAATTCTTTTTCATGTGCCTTAAAAAAGTCAAAATAGGTACGAACATTTTCTAACTCCGTCCATCGTTTAACTGTAACTGGGTTCTCATCAAGGTTATATATTCTAGCACCACGCATGCTTAGTAAAAACGGTGAATGTGTTGAAATAATAAATTGACAACCAAAAAATCGTGCCGATTCCTCTATGAACTTCACTAACTCAATTTGTCGCTTAGGAGAAAGGCTATTTTCAGGCTCATCCAATAAATAAAGTCCATTATCTTTTATTTTCTCAGTAAAATAAATAAACGCACTTTCCCCATTGGAATATTCACGTACATTGTCAATCAGTTCGCTTCTAACAAAACGTGATTGTGTCTTTCTTCTTGCACTATTTACTTTTTTAAGCTGCTCATAATCATCAAGTGATCTCATTTTAAAATCAGAATATTTAGCCTCCAAATATTCATTAAATAACTTTTCCCTTTTCCAATCGATCCCTTCATTTAGATTACGAATATTCAGCATATAGTCAAATACGTCATCACTTGTAATTATTCTGCTATTATCTGAAATATCTTCTTCTACATTCATACAGCACATTTTCACATAGTCAGGAAAAAAGTTGGTTTTATTATAAATAGAATCACGAGTAATACCTGCCTTTTCTGCAATAACATTTAGTGCTGTTGATTTTCCCGAACCATTGCCTCCATATAGAATAGTAACCGTATCAAAATCCAATCTATGAAGATCATTACGAGATAATATCCTAAATGGATAATATGAGTCATAGCAGGTTCTTTTGATCGAAAGAATAAAATCAAATTCCAAATCAGCATTCGGGAAGGTGAAAGATTTTAAGTAAATCATTTTTTCTCCTAATCTTAATCATTGTAAGTCTATATAATAGAGTAATTTATACCCTATGTCTTTATAGTTTATTTTACCATATACTTATAATAAATAGTAGATAC
>JAAYPG010000142.1 GCA_012519905.1 Clostridiales bacterium
AATTAAGTGGCTCATCCAGAAACAATATATTGTTTGGCATAGATAAAGCCCTTGCCATCTCCAGCTTTTTAATCTCACCCTTACTATAGGTCTCTATAGGCCTGGTCAAAAATTTTTTGGAAGATCAAAACATAATAGACATAAAGATAGAATGCCTCTTGCCACATTCGTAATTTCCTAATACAAAAAAAGAGCTCCCTAAGAAATGAGCATAAAAAAATCCCTTTCATAAAACGACTTGAATACAGCAAAAAAGATAAACATCAGCTTGTCTCATCTGCCATAATCATTATTCATCTTATAAAAAGAACTATTTTAAGAAAATCAACATATTCTTCGAAACCTCTGTATTGTTATTCAATATAATCCATACAAATATTAACATATGGTAGAACATAGGTCAAGTCACTATTAGATTTCAGAAATTCCACTTAAGACTATCTTATTGTGGTACCAAAGGGCATCAGGGCAAGCTTTGCAAGCTTGAAGTGCTGCAAGCCAAATGGTATGCCGATTACCGTTATACATAATAGCACTCCCCATAGGGCAGAATGTATAGCCATAGGTATCCCTGTTACTAGAATCCAAATAATATTAAGAAGAAGCGACCCTGCTCCCCCTCCATATACGACCTCCTTACCAAAGGGAAAGAAGCTAAGGCTAGCAAATTTAAAACACTGCATTCCAACTGGTATCCCGATAATGGTTATACACCATAAGCAGCCCGCAATAAGCCAGGTTAAACCACTTAAAAATCCACCAAATATAAACCATAAAATATTTCCCAAACACCCCATAACCAATCCTCCTGAAAATATTGGATAATTCACTGTATATAACGGAGGATTTCTCCTCCTGAAAATATTGGATAATTCACTTTATATAACGGGGGATTTCTCCTCCTAGCCTACAACCCCCAATAGCTTCTGTCCAAAATAGTCTAATGCTTCATTAACTTCTATTAAATCATATATTTTCCGTTCTATACAGAACTTTACCACTAAATCTCCAGTATCACTATTTGACAGTGAATAACCCGCCAATCCAAGTAGCTCCATAGTCTCCTCAATATTAAGCTCAAGGGCTACACACAATGCTATTGCTGTTGTTTTCTTTGGTCTATAATATTTATCACAACGTATTTTTGAAAAATGCCTTCTATCAATTCCAGCTTTTTTATAGATTTCAGAATCCGAAAGAGATGATTTATCAATGTATTTTAATAGCTTTGTAGTAAAAGTATCTTCACTCTTCTTCTTGCTAATATATTCTTCTAGTTCATCTTCACTCGATAATATATATCCTGAGATTGGTCTCTCACCTTTATTCTCCTGAAGCTTAGCTGAAGGTTTCTTACGAAATCTCTCAAGCCATGCCTTATCATCCAGTCTTTTATTAGCTAATAAGTCCTCATCCTGACGAGCCTTATCAAATCTCACAGAACCCTTCATAGGCATCATATAATTACAGGTTGTTTCTGATTCTTTTATTATTATATTATCAAAAAGATGCCTATCTATATATAATTCAAGTTCATGTAATAGTTCCTTCTTCATGGTCTCCCCCTATATCATAATAACTCTCTGGAAATGTCGCCTGCCAGGCGACCATTACATATAAATTATAGCATACAATTATACCATAACATGTCACTTGATCTAGAAAATTATTCAGATTACTGGATTTCCTAGTTTTCTAGCAGCAGATTGGAGGTATAATAATGGACAAAAATCTAACTGAAATTATCTTTTTACTCGATCGCAGCGGTTCTATGAGCGGTCTGGAATCTGATACAATTGGTGGCTTTAACAGCTTTATTAAGAAGCAAAGTAGCCTTGGAAAGACTAATCTGACAACTATATTATTTGATGATAAGTACGAAATCCTGCATAACGGTATTGATGCTTCTACTGTTACCCTCACCAAAAATGAATATTTTACAAGAGGTACAACAGCCCTTCTTGATGCAGTTGGTAAGACTATAATCGATGTGAGTTACAGACTTTCACACCTTATGGAGGAAGTCCATCCCAACAAGGTTATATTCGTAATCACTACAGATGGCCTAGAGAATTCTAGCAAGGAGTTTTCCTATGAGAAGATAAAGCAAATGATTTCTAGGCAGAAAGAAATATGTAATTGGGAATTCATATTCATGGGTGCCAATATCGACGTGGCTGCCGAAAGCCATAAGCTGGGAATTAATCCAACCATGGCCTTTAGCTACAAATCCTCCTCAGAAGGAACGAAGAAGATGTATAATGAGGTAAATCATATGGTTAGCGAATTAAGATTGGATCAATTCAAAAAACCTAATGACCCATTATCAAAAGCTAATATTAATCCTGATAGTTAGAAGGAGACTCTTTCTTATAAAAACTATAGGCTTTTTTGAGTCTATACTTATTTGCCATAACCAAGTCGACTATATTAGGATCAAATTGCTTGTTCTTTCCTTCATAAATTATATCCATCGACTCCTCAAATGAATATGCCTTCTTATAAGGTCTACGGCTTGTTAAAGCATCAAATACATCTGCTATTGCCACAATTCTCGCACTAAGGGGTATTTCGGGTCCCTTTTTACCATGAGGGTACCCGGAACCATCCCAATTTTCATGATGACCCTCGGCTATCTCAATCCCTAAGCCAAATAGACTATGACCCTGCCCTTCCATATTTCGCTCAGCATATCTTAAAACTTCAGCACCATAGAGAGCATGCTTTTTCATTTCTTCATATTCCCCTATACTGAGTTTTCCGGGCTTTTGTAATATACTATCTGGAATACCTACCTTACCTATATCATGGAGAGGACTGTACCTCTCAATATTATTTATAAATTCCAAGCTAACTTCAGTGGCATATGTATCATTCTCATGAAGTATCTCAGCTATAATTCTTGAATAGGTCTTGATTCTATCAAGATGCTCCCCAGTATCAGTGTCCCTGGCCTCTGCCAACTTAGCTAAAACCAATACACTACTATAGATAATATTGTCGATATATGTGTTCTGATAGAAGCTTATGGCTATGCTATTAGCAATTGTCTCTAAAAAATTCAAATGTCCTTCATGGTATACATTTTTATTAATACTAGAGAAGAAAATTATTCCTACAGGCTTACCAGATACTATTAATGGTAGAGTAATGGAAGCACGAATCCCTGCATTCATTATAATTTGATTATATGATTTAGTTGGCTTGCCCAATGTATATTGCTGCAGATCATTTATTATTCTTGGATTGCCAGTCTCTATAAGTTTACCAAGGCTGGTTTCATCTAAATCAAATGATAAGCCCATCAACTTCTCAGGAAGTCCCACTACTAAGCCATCTGAAACACCATAAGAGGCACTCAGCTTCGTTTTGTCGCTGTTAAGCAGAGCAATTCCTATGTAGTTATATGGAATAAACTTCGAGAATGTCAAGTTAATAAAATCTAGAATCTCGGTAAAGGATAAATTTTTATTTATATTCTGAATTAGAGAAATCAAATCTTCTATTTTATTAAATACACCATTAATCTCATTAACTACAGGTATTAGCTTCTTTTTAGTTGGAAAGCCGGCTTTTACCGGAAGTTTACTTAGTCCTATATCTGCTAATCCTTTATATAGCTGGTTAAAGGGATAGATCATAAATCTAACCAAGTGAAATAACCCTGTTACAGCAATTACACTTAACAATATTATTGATATACAAAATATGGACCCCATTTTTTTTTGTGACTGCTTAATAGATTCATTAAGGATGACCTCAAGTAGATGCTCGCTATGTTCAAGAAACTCCATATTATGCTCTGAAATGTACATCGCCGCTTCTGTCACTTCACTGTTTATTTCCTCAGCCTCTACAATAACCATAATTGCATCTTCAAATTTTGACCAATGATTCTTAAAATCTTCTATATAAGACGATTCCATTGAAATAAAACTTCTAATGTCCAGTGCCTTAGATTCCCAAGTCAGATATCCTCTTTGAGTGGCATCAAGTATATCTGAAAAAGCCCTCTTAGATATCAATAGACTTTCTCTTAAATCATCTATAGATCGTATGTTATTGCTAATATATATATCATCTCTATCTACCTCATTATTCAATAGGATAGTATAAATCAAACTAGCATCCTTACTGATACTTTCTGCATACATCATCTGCTTTCCATACATACTTATAATCAATTTGTCATCATAATATCTTGCATCTACATGTCCTTTTGAAAAAATAAAGCTTATTAGTATCAATACAAAGGCCATAAGTATCCTTATAATGATTTTTTTAACAGGCTTTAATGTAAATATATTATTTGTCTTCAAGTTAGTCACCTTTACGTATTGTAAATTATTTTTCATTCATCTTTAAGTTAATATATGCACATCATCTGTCTCTATCATCTATCCCACTTATCACATAGTGCATTTATCTGATTAGTAAATTTAGCAAGGTCCTTGTTTGCCCCGCCCTTGTTACGTTGAATAACCACCGCCAGCCTCTTTCCGGCATTTACTAATCTTTCAAATACAGTAGATTTCTTTCTAATATCTTCTTTTCTCTGAACAGGTATACGCATACCCTCAACAACTACTACATTTCTAAGAAGGTCAACTACAGTACCACTATAAGGTGCATATGCATCATAGCCTAGATCATCCCTAATATGCTCTGTAAACATCCTACATATTTCTTCATCACCGTGAACTACAAACACCCTATCAGGCTTTTTCTCATAAGCCCCTAACCACTTTAGTAATCCTTTTCTATCTGCATGACCACTGACCCCACGAAGACGATGAATATGAGCATTCACTGTAATGCTTTCACCAAAAAGCTTTACCTCTGTCGCACCATCTAGTATTATTCTTCCTAAGCTGCCTTCAGATTGATGTCCTACAAAAAGAATGGTACTATCCTCTCTCCACAAATTATGCTTCAGATGATGTCTTATTCTTCCCGCATCGCACATTCCTGCCGCTGATATAATAATCTTTGGTTCGTCTATATAGTTAATAGCCTTAGATTCATCCGCTGTAATAGTGGGGGTTAAGCCTGGAAACTTTATCGGATTAATACCTGCTTTAATTAATTCCATGGCCTCTTTATCAAAATATCCAAATATTTTTTTCTCATAAATATTAGTAGCATCAATAGCCAGTGGACTATCCACATATACCTTAAAATTATCGTGACCTTTTATCAATCTGTCCTCTTTTATCTTACGAATATAATAAAGTAGCACTTGGGTTCTTCCTATTGCAAAGGAAGGTATAACCAAATTACCTCCCCTATCAAAGGTTTCTTGAATAACTCGGGTTAATTCACCTACATAATCCGGAGGTGTATCATGGTCTCTATCACCATATGTTGATTCCATTACTACATAATCAGCCTCATTGATATACTGAGGATCATTTATAAGAGGTTGATTGATATTGCCTATGTCACCGGAGAATACAATCTTTTTGGTAACTCCATCCTCGGTTATCCAAATCTCAATACTAGCAGAGCCTAATAAATGACCTACATCTGTAAATCTTACCTCTATACCATCAAAAAGCTCAAATTTCTCCTTATATTCATGAGGTACAAACATACGGATAGTTGCCATAGCATCCTCCATATCATATATGGGAACAAAAGCCTTACCACCTGAACGTTTTCCCTTTCTGTTTCTCCACTCAGCCTCTGACATCTGGATATGAGCACTATCACGAAGCATTATATCACATAGGGCACTGGTTGCACCGGTAGCATGGATTTCCCCTCTAAACCCGCTACTATATAGCATCGGTAGCTTACCCGAATGATCTATATGAGCATGAGTCAGCAAAACAGCGTCTACTGAAGCTGCCGATATAGGCAGTTCCTGATTTTCAAACGAATCCCTACCCTGTTCCATACCACAATCAATTAAGATATGCTTACCACAGGCCTCTAGATAAAAGCAACTTCCAGTTACCTCATGGGTGGCACCTAAAAAAGTCAAACGCATTACAATACCTCCTTCGTAACTACTTTCCTATTTTTGTTTCATATCCGACAGAGGCATCAAGGCCTCAGAACTCTATCATTTATACTTAATAAGTGGTAAGTTTCTCTAGCTTCTTTCGATCTATTATATTAATAGCCCCTCTACTAAGTGAAACCATCCCTTCATTCTGGAAGTATTTTAACATACGGGTTACCACTTCTCTTGCCGAACCAAGATGGTTGGCAATCTTTTCATGGGTAATTTCAATAATCTCTGTATCCTCTATAATTGACTGCTCCAATAAAAAAATTGCCAGCCTTTTATCCAATGTCATAAATAAAGCCTGCTCCATTATCCACATTACCTCAGAAAAACGCGAAGCCATCAGTTCATTTGCAAATACCTGTACAGCTATAGATTCCTTGGAAAGCTTATCAAATACTGGAGTAGGTATAAGGTATGCACTAGTCTCCTTCTCAGTCTCTATGAATATATCAAAGCTAATATTCTTCATTATACATGAGGCAGAAAAGATACATACATCCCTATCAAATAAACGATAAAGAGTTATCTCCTTGCCACTTTCAGAGATAATATAAGCGCGAATCTGCCCTCTTTCAATTAGAAAAAGTCCAGAGCAATTCTTAGAACCGGTTGGTATTGCTTCTCCCTTATCAAAGTGTTTTTTTACAATGGATTGCTCTAGTAAGGTCCTCTGATTTTCAGTTAACTGCTTCCAAAACTTCAAGGTTTCCTGATAATATAATTTGTCTTTCTTCATATTCTAACCTTTCTTTTCTAATAACTAGAATAAATCTATTATACTTTACCTCTCATGTAAAATCCATAGAAACGCAAAAAAATACATGCTGAACTTATCTCTGCATGTATTTTTATATAACTATAGGTATCTGCTTTTATACTATATCCTTCTTCCATAGTCCGTGTAGATTGCAATATTCATATACAGCAATAACCTCGTCATCCTCAAGAGCAAAGACTGCCTTTGGCTCTTCACCAGGAAGTAAATCCTTCCTCTGACCGCCCTTCTTGGTATGAAGGTAAATCCACATAATGTAATGCTTTTCTTCCATAGGATGAAGCACTTCACCCACATCAACCTGAACGATATTTCCAACTATAGACACACTGGGTACATGCTTTTCCTTTGCAGCATCTACTGTATTTGCAACTAATTCTTCCATTTCTTCGCCACAGCATACTACTGACACTCCAGCATCATAGAGTTTTTCAATAATATTTCCACAAGCCTTGCATTTATAAAATTTTGGTGCTTTCTGCAAATCCTTCTCTCCTTTCTATTAACCCCTAAAGATCTCTCGTTAAGTATATAATATATCAAATATAGTATAACCCAGCGAATTTTATTAGTCAATTATTCTTAATTCATAGTACTAAATTATTCTTAATTCATAGTACTAAATTACTAATGAGTTGAATTTACAGACTATACCTCTAGCATCTTCAAATAATCTTTTTTAGGACGAACTCCAACCGCGGTAGCCGACACCTTACCATCCTTAAGGACCATAATAGTAGGGATACTCATAATGCTATATTTTCCAGCAAGCTCGCTTTCTTCATCAACATTAATTTTTCCAACTTTAACACCTTCAGTTTCTTTTGCAATTTCCTCAATTGTAGGTGAAACCATTCTACAGGGTCCACACCAGGATGCCCAAAAATCTAGCAAAACCGGTTCCTTTGAATTTAAGACCTCGTCTTCAAAATTTTGTTTTGTTATTTTAACAGAAGCCATATCTATTCCTCCTTAATAAATTTATTGTTTGTTGTTTCTAATATACCACCATATGCCATAAGTTTCTGTGATGTTATCACATTTTATTAATCAATCTATACCTCTAAGAAAAAGATAAACAGTTTATATATTCCTGATTAGTCTCAATATACAACCAGGCAACAAGAGACATACTATTCCTCTTGTTGCCTGATCTATTAATATATTAGTAAAAGGGAAACTAACTATCAGCCTCATCAGTTTCTAGTGCTTTTACAGGTATAACCTTTCTTATATCATATTGTGAATTTATTACTAACCACATTTCATTAAAAAAGTACATTACATTCCATATTGCCACACCTTCTACACCGAACATAGGAACCATTTTTACTATTTCGTTGATTCCTCTAGCATCCCTAAATCTTACGATATATTCCGAATCAGAATAATATTGAAAATATGAGGACTTAGTTATTTCATCATAATGAATTACAGCATCAAACTCTCTGGCTAAATCATTTGCTGAAGTATATGTTATTGCTTGCGCAACTGTGACACCATCAATATATGGGAGTTTCCAAACATAACCAATCGTTGAATATCCCAGATTCAATTTATCAGGATCTATGAGGCTTAGTGCATATTCTACGACATTACCTATTGTTCCGAAGGATACTATAGAAGGAGGCAATCCATATGAGAACCCCCACTCGTATGTGATTATTATTACTTCATCAACTAAATCTCCCAAAATATCATATTGCATATCATCATAGCTAACATTAGTTAATAGCTCAAAACCACTACGGGTCAAGGTAAGAAAAGGCCTATATCCCTCAGCCTTTAGGCGGGCTGAAAACTTTCTAATGAAATCCACATATAGGTGACGATCTTCAGGTTGTATATAAGGGGTTGTTATATTAACTCCATAATAATCCTTGGAATCTAAAACACTAATTAAATTATTAATAAGATAGTCCTGCAAATTCTGATCCGTCAATATATTGTGTATTCTTTCAATCTGTTCTTCAGAACTAGCTACAAGCCCAGTTAATACCATAACCGGTGCCACACCATACTCCCTTGCAGTAGAAATTATTTCTGCGTCATTAATATCAATTACTTCTCCTGTAGCAGTATAATAATAAGCATATACTGTCAGATAGGTCAAAAATGGCAGGACCTTTTTAAGGTAATCTATATTTACAAATGGGTATACATAACCATTTGTAGATAATGTAGCTATTTTATCTCCTTCATACTTAATCACCAGTTGCTCACCTGGATATATATATCGTCTCTCTGATATATACGGATTGTTCCTAATTAGCTCCATTATTGAGATATTATAGCTTGTCGCTATTCTATTCAAAGTATCGCCCTCTTGAACAGTATATACAATTTCCGGTATTAAAATAACAAGGGTTTCCCCAATAGCTAAATATTCAGTGGTACTGATTCCATTCTCCAAAGCTAATCTCTCAACAGATAAGTTATAATATTCAGCAATCGAAGCAACGGTCTCTCCCTGTGCAACAACATGGATAATCATAGTGTCCCTCAAAAAAGGCTTTGCTTCATTATATGAAATAAAGTTCATATATTATTCATTACATAATGATTCACTGGTACTATTTTCGTTATCTCATACTGAGAGTTAATTATCAGCCACATCTGATTATAAAAAAACATACAATTCCATATGGCCGTCCCATTAAGGTCATGAGATGGCACTAAACTTAAGATAGCTTCCACTCCTCTGGCATCTCTAAATCTTACTACATACTCGTCTTTTAAGATAAATCTAAAATAAGAAGACTTTGTAACCTCATCATATTGAATAACTGCACCTACTTCTCTAGCTAAGGCTACGGCTGAATCATAGCTCATTGACTGCCCTAGGGTCACCTCTTCGATATAGGGTAATTTCCATATGTAGCTTATTGTAGATAATCCTGTTACTATTTTTTGGCTAGGTATTAGTTTTGTCCAAATATTAATATAATTACTAAAAGTTTCAAAGGCTACTACTGCAGGTGAAATTCCAAATGAAAATCCTGCTTCATAAGTAATCAGTATTATGCCATTTGCTGATTGTCCTAAGATATCATACTGTAATTCATCATAGAAGATACTCGATAATAGCTCAAAAGTACTCATGGATAAACTTATATAAAGCATAAAGCCCGCTGCATGCAGTCGAGTCGATAATTTATCTATAAAATTTACGTATAAAGCCCTGTCCTCGGTCTTAATATATGGTGTTTTGATGTTAACCCCATAATATCCTTTTGCTAGTAATATAGTTAATAAATTACTAATAAAAATATCCTGAACATCTTGGTCTATCAAAATATTATGTAAAATTTCAATTTCTTCAATCTGATTATCTGAATCCGCAACCAGCATCATTATTGGTGCAACACCATAATTTTTTGCCGTTTGGATAATCTCAGAGTCATCCACATTCATAATATCACCTTGACTGGTATAGTAATAACTATAAACCGTCAAATAAGTAAGAAAGGGTAAGGTCTTTTTAAGAATATCCATATTTACAAACGGATAAACAAAGCCATTTGTAGATATTTCTCTAATCTTTTCATCCATATACTTTATGACAATAACCTCACCAGGATAAATATTTGCTCTATCTGAAAGATATGGATTGTTTCTTAAAAGCTCCATAATACTTATATTATGGAGCTTTGCTATACTATACAGAGAATCCCCTGCTTGTACTGTATATTCAATCTGAGGAAATAGAATCACTAAGGTCTCTCCTACAGCTAAATTATTGGGATCTGTGATTCCATTCTCCAAAATCAATCGTTCTACAGGCCTACCATATAACTCAGCAATAGACCCCATGGTCTCCCCTTGCTTAACCACATGGATAATCATAGCTTACCTCATAAAGGGTTTTACAACATTATATGAAATACAGCCTCAATATTTTACATATATTTATATTTAGTGCTTTTTCACCTTAAAGTAGATCTGAAATGGCTCATAGCCTATATCTCTAATTCTTCTTAATTGAATCACAGGGTCTTGATTTTCTGTCTTAAAGAAATACCTCCAGCTTCCCCATTCACGTTCATTCTCCATTACTATTTCTGATGATATGTCATCACTCTCCAAGTGGAGTATACGCTCCTCCTTACATATACCTGCAAGTACATCAGGCCCAAAACGAAAAGCTCCTATGCTGTTATCGTCAGGAAGAGATATGAAACGGATACCTATGGGTAGAATAACACTAACTTTATCTCCATCCTTCCACATACGTGTTATCTTATAAAAATTACTGCTATCATTGGATTTGCCATGAAGCTCATCATTTACATAAAATACCGCTTCAGACATTATCCATTCAGGTACACGAAATGCCAATGTCAAATCAAGGTCTGATTCTGATTTTATGACGAAATCATGCTTTCTATAATTAGGCATGTTTTCATGACTGGCAGCGATCTCATTTACTGATTGGTAGCCTGCAGTATTGGAGGATGTAAGCATACTACCACTCATAAAGTCTTGTCTCTGAACTAAGCTTATCTGCTTAGCATCTATTTCTGTATTCATTTCAGAACTCAAGTATTGAGCCACATAAACAGTATTCTTATCATGATAATATATAGCTCTGTTTAAGGAAGCATTGGCTTGAACCATGGTTCCGTGACAGCAGAAGAAGCTATCTGTCTCCTTGGCCCAATCCTTACGTAGGCCAGCCTTCATTGGCAAGAAGTAGGTAAGCAATCCCCTACTAGGGTTGTTATGCTTATTACCTGTCAACCAATATTCTTGATAATAAGCTTGTGCCATTATGCCATTATATAGATTGTACTCCATATATTGTAGGTATTCAGGCTTTCCTGTGTGGCGGAAAAGAAATTCTGCTAATCTCATCATGTTATATACAGTACAATGCTCCTGGTTCTTATCTCCAAGTCTTGCCTTCATCTTATTCTTAGGCATCCAGACCTCACCTGAGGTCTGACCTCCTGTGGCCAAACATCCTCTATCTGTAACAGCACATTTCCAATAGGCATGGACAATATCCATCCATTTATTATCTCCTGTCACCTCATAGGCTCTTGCACAGCCTAATACCTCAGGGATTGTTGTATTGGCATGCATATTAGTCAAAGGATCCTTGCCTTCTAGTAAGGGTAGGAATAATCTTCCCCTGTAATAACGATCCAAAAGTGTCTTATACTTATCATCTCCTGTTATATGTAGAAGCTCCGCCCAGACCTCGAGCATGCCCCCTGTCTCCACATCTAGAATATCATCAAACTTCTCCCTGCTGAAGCTAGCACTCCATTCATAAAACCAATCAGCAAATCTATCTGCTATCTCCAAGGCCTTTTTACTTCCTGTATATATATACATGTCAACAAGGCCCATAAATGTTTTATGAAGATTATATTGTGGTGCCCATATTGATTTACCCTTGGCTATCCAGTGTAAATATTTCTCAGGTATGGGCCCTATCCACTGACCACCATTGTCCTTCTGACACTCAGCCAACTCATCTATTATAATATCTGCTTTTGCCTTTAATTCTCTATCTCCAGTAGCATCATAATGGATTGCTGCCGCAGATAGCCAATGTCCTAAAAAATGTCCTCTCAGCTGGCATACTGGTGACTCCCAACCTGTATGTGCATCGGCTGGAAGCTCACGACCTTCATATCTACCTGCTTCAAGTTTAAAATTTATAAGCAAATTATCAACAGTCAGCTCCATTAGGTATTCCCTGTTAGCAGCTTCTCTACGCCTTAAATCACTGTCATTTATTCTGACTCTATTACCTCTTAATTCTTTCATGCTAATCACTCCTCACAAATTTCTTTGTATTTATTTTCATTCATTTCTTTTATCTTCTATGGTTACTAACATCTATACACCATAATTATATCAAAGTGATTTATTAACATGAATAGTAAAAGGTATAATAATGTATGAAAAAGTCACATATGCTACTTGAATTCTAATCTAGCCTGTCGTATAACTATAGGTAGGAGGTGGCTATAATGGTTATTTTTGATTTTGATATAAGAAAACTATTTACTTATCATTGGTGTGGAAAATTCCAGTCTCCTACAGCTGAGTGGATGCATCTAACTAGACGCCTAATCGATTTTGAGCTGATGCTTGTAACAGAGGGCACTTTATATATAGCCTCTAACGATGAAAAATACACAGTTAATAAAGGAGAATATCTTCTTATGAAGCCTACCGATCTTCAATATGGTCATCAGGCCTCTGACTGCTCCTTTTATTGGCTTCATTTCACATATAATGATTTTCAAAATAACCCTAGTATAATTACAAGCCATGATAAAGAAATAAGATTAGACTCTAACCATCTTCTGATCCCAGAGAAGGGTTCTTGTTCCCTGCCAGAGAGAATTATTATTCTAATGAAACAGCTTCAAGATTCTGCTAGACGATACGGAGACACAAGCCTAAACCAATATTTAACCTCTGCTATACTTTCTGAGCTTTCCAATCAAAGTTATCTTTTTGAAAAGCATGAAGATATGGGGAAGCAACATCAGCTTTATAATGATATATGCGACTATATCACTCTACACATAAGCGAGAATATAAAGGTTAGTGAAATAGCCAGGTATTTTGGATATAACAAGAAATACCTGCCCTCTTTCTTTCGAAAGCATGCAGGTATTACTGTTAAGCAATATATACTTCAAACCAAGATGGAATTTGCAAAGGCAGAGCTTACTGATACGAATCATAGTATATCTCAGGTAGCATATAACATAGGCTTTAATGATGTCCATAATTTCTCGATAGCATTTAAGAAAATAACAGGCTTATCTCCAAGTAATTATCGTAATAGCTATAATAAGAGAAATTTAAACTGATTCAGATATATCATGGCATAGATTATATTTATACTGATTTATACCTGGTATTGTGTAGATGCGGCTATATCCTGCATCTATCAATATCTGAGCAGCCACAGTGCTCTTATAGCCCATAAGACAATAAAGTATTATAGGGGTATTCTTGTTCTCACTAATTGAAAATGGATTGTTTGATATATCATTCAAGGGTATACAGATACTTCCTTCTATGTGGCCTGCCTTGTGTTCCTCATAAGTTCGTACATCGATAATCATTGCTCTAGTATCTTTTGTGGTCAGTTCCCAAGCTTCATCAGGGGACAGTTTTTTACATGTATATATCCTGCCCCCTGTTTGTGGAGTACGCTTTTCTCTATCTAACATTCTTTCAACGATTGATCTAGCTTCAGAATAACTTATTTTGCCCTTTACATCAAACATGCTGTTTTCACGACCTGGCATTATACCTTTTACATACATCTGAGCTATGTGTATAACACAGGTACGACAGATATATAAATCCTGAAGACTATTTGCTGCCGACCAATCTTCCTCATCCTCTTCACCTAACTCCATAAGAAGAGCCTCATGGGCAATTCTTGCAGCCGCTCGACGCTCAATGGGAAAATCCCAATTTCCTCTATCATAGTCTTCAACAATACCCTTCTGCAGCGCATAATCCACGTATCCAGATATACAGTTATCGCCCCTCAGATTTATAATATCCTTTATGGCTTCCAATATCATTGTTATAAACTGCCCAGTGGTTACAATATCATTGGATTGACCTAGGCATTCATTTATACCAGAGGCTAAATTTGAATTATTATTATCCATATTGTTATTTCTAGTTACTTTTCTAATACAGGAGTAATTCTAACAGTTACATTGTCACAAGCATCAAGGCCAGCAACAGAAAAACTCTTTGAATCATTCTTTGTAACATTACCTGTCCACAGATCCTTTACTAAATAGCTTGTAGCATTTTCAAATTTACTTGCATCAACCATTTTATGGCCAATATAATCGATAATTCGTCTAACATCTACAGTGTGTTCACTGGTATTTTCCTCTTCATTTAGATTGATAAAGGATAAGGCGACATCTCCATTTGAAAGAGGCTTTGCAAGTATATCAACACGATTGATATTTGTAATATATGCCGTATCTGGGCTAGTATTATCGATAGAGCAGTATATTCTTTTCGCCTGAATACCAAGAGCATCCTGATTCAAGTCTATAAGATCCTTGTTAGATATTATCTGCCAGAGCTTATCACCCTTTTTAATGCGTCTTAAGTCCATTCCCAACATAAGTGGAGAATTCATCATACACCACATGGTCATATGAGTTTTATTCATGGTATCAGTTATATTGTTCATGCCTATTACAAGCATGTCAGGATCGTTCCATCCCCTGTCAAGCCCGGCAAACTCATCCATAATAACTGCCTTACTGTACTGGGATGTTATACTTGCAGTACAATTCGAACTCCACTTAGCAACACCAGGGTTACCTTCAGAGCCTACATGGAAGGTTATATCATTGAGAATTCGCCATGAGTCACCAACCTTATAGCCCCAGTTTTGTGGCTGAGTCTTACCCCATTCGCAGATGGATAGTACGACATCATGGTTAGGATCAGCTGCGTTTAATCCTTCAAGAAATGCCGCATATGAATTAAGGGTATTCTCCTGTCTTCTGTGATTCATAAGACGTATAAGATTCTCTCCCTCATTAAGTTTTATGGTGATTTCTTCTGAATCTGTAAATGCAGTCGTACTCTCAGTTAGAGCTAGCATATCATCATAATATCTTGTCTCATTTTCTGCATCTCCTACTGCAATCTGAAGCCAACACCCTGTTCCTACCTCTTCACCACTTGCATAATTTACAGTTATAGTGTATGTTCCAGCAGCAGGTGCCTTAACAGTAAATCCAAGCTCGCACCAGAGGTCACCAACGGGCGTTGTTCCCACATTTGTACCGTCAAAGGTACCTATATTTGACACATAGTTATCGTCTGTGTTTAGCTTGGCCCCTTGTCCTAAAAGCACACCGTCCTTAACAGCATTCAATGTTACATTAAAATCATCACTAGAAACTGTTATGCTTCTTATGTTGGGGGCATAGGAGTATTTAGCGTTTTTTCCGTCTGAGAAGGTCGCATTATCCCAAAGGTAGTAGCAATTATCAACCTTTATAAAGTCAACTCCCCAATCAATATAGGACTTGGTATCTACATCTTCATAGCCACA
>JAAYPG010000143.1 GCA_012519905.1 Clostridiales bacterium
GAAAATAGAAAAGATTTTATATCTAAGCTAGCACACCAAAAATGGAAGTTGGCAAAAAGAAACCTATACCTTAAGCAACCTGCTATTCAGATACATACAGAGCGGGCAAAGGATATGGATCCGGAAGACATTTTAACTCTGCTTCAAAAAAGGTTAAGAGACTATAAAAGGTTATACGAATAAGAAAACTAGCAGTATGCCTACAAAAGCACATTTTAATTAGTAAAAAAACAGGTTGTTTTATTTGTTGATCTATGATAAAATATCTACTTGTGATATGTTATACAAATATTCCTTGCTCTTTAAATGTAAAAAATTGTTCGCAATAATTACATTAGAAAAGGGCCAGAGACCAAAAGGAGGTGCAAGGCAACTATGAATCAATATGAATTAGCCTTAGTTGTTAATGCAAAAATCGAGGATGAAGAAAGAGCTGCAACCCTAGAGGCTGTAAAAGAGCTTATTACCAGATTCGGTGGCACAGTATCCAATGTGGATGACTGGGGCAAAAAGAGATTAGCCTATGAGATTCAGAAAATGAATGAAGGCTACTACTATTTCATCCAATTCGAAGCTGATTCTAACGTTCCAGATGAAATCGAGCAAAGAGTTCGCATCATGGAAAAAGTAATCAGATATTTATGCATCAGAAAGGATGCTTAATAGTACTACCCTAAGGCGAATGTAAAGGGAGGTATTAAGTAATGAATAAAGTAATATTAATGGGACGTTTAACCCGTGATCCCAACATGAGATATTCACAGGGTGAGAGTTCGGTTGCAGTAGCTAGATTTACTTTAGCTGTAGATAGAAGGTTTAAAAGAGCTGGTGATAACCAGGATGCAGATTTTATTGGCTGTGTGTGTTTTGGAAAAACAGCAGAATTTGTAGAAAAATATTTTAGACAAGGCATGAAGATGGCCGCTGTTGGACGAATTCAAACCGGTAGCTATACAAATAATGAAGGACAGAAGGTCTATACTACCGACGTTGTTGTTGAAGAGGTTGAATTTGCTGAAAGCAAATCAAGTAATCCTAATGTAGGTGGTAATGATTATCAGAGGGATTTCTCACCTGAACCTAGCTCTGCTATGGGCGATGGATTTATGAATATTCCAGATGGTATAGACGAAGAGCTACCATTTAACTAATTGTAATAGAAGGTTTAATATCGGATAAGGAGGTAAAACCTCCGTTGTTAGCAATACAAAAGTAATTTGTAAAGGAGGCAAAACCTCCCTTGCTAGCAATGAAAAATTAAAAATGTAAAGGAGGTTATTATATGGCATTCAATCGGAATGACAGAGGAGATTCTCAAGGTAGAAGAAGAAGCTTCGGCCGTAGAAGAAAAAAAGTTTGTGTCTTTTGTGCAGATAAGAACTTTGCTGGTATAGACTATAAGGATGTAAATAAATTAAAGAGATATGTTTCAGAAAGAGGTAAGATCCTTCCTAGAAGAATTACCGGAAATTGTGCAAAGCATCAGAGAGCATTGACTGTTGCTGTAAAGCGCTCAAGACATATCGCTCTAATGCCTTATACTGTAGAATAAGGTAGGAGAATCGAATAAGATATAAGAGTAGCCGTACACTAGTTGTAATGGCTACTTTTTTTGTATTATAGGAAGGTCGTCTTATTACCGAATTTGTTATATACAAGTATAAAAGCTTTAGTCTTCTTTAGTCTTTATGAAATAATCAAATTACCTCTTGACAAATTATAAAACATCTTATATTATAATAACAGTAATGATTATTGATATTGATAATATAAAATATATAATTATAATTTAGGAGGTATTTATTATGTCATTAGTTGGAACAGTTGTAGAACCTTTTAAGGCGAATGCTTATCACAATGGAAAGTTTATTCAGGTTTCAGATGAGGATCTTAAGGGTAAATGGAGTGTTGTATGCTTTTATCCTGCAGACTTTACATTTGTATGCCCTACAGAACTAGAGGACTTACAGAATCACTATGATACTTTAAAAGAGCTTGGAGTAGAAGTGTACTCAGTTTCTACAGATACACATTTTACTCACAAAGCATGGCACGATAGCTCAGAGACTATTGGCAAGATTACCTATATTATGATTGGTGATCCTTCACATAGAATAAGCCGTAACTTTGATGTGCTTATTGAAGAGGAAGGGCAGGCAGATCGTGGAACATTCATTATAGATCCCGATGGCGTGATTCAATCCGTAGAGATAAATGCAGGTAATATTGGAAGAGATGCTAGCGTCTTAGTTGATAAGATAAAGGCGGCTCAATATGTAAGAAATAATCCTAATGAAGTGTGCCCTGCAAAGTGGAAAGAAGGCGGAGCGACATTAAAGCCAAGTCTTGATCTTGTAGGCAAAATTTAAGGAGCTGAAGATCGTAGGACTATTGGTAGAATGGAGGATTTGATTGATTCTTGATACAGAGATTAAAAATCAACTAAGCGAGTATCTTAAACTAATGGAAGGTGAAGTTCTTATTAAGCTTTCTGCTGGATCAGACTCTGTGTCAGAGGATATGACCAAGTTGGTGCAGGAGCTGGCGGATATGTCTTCCCTCATTAAGATAGAGGAAGCGAAGCTTGCTCGAACTCCTAGTTTTAGTGTGAATCGCTTAGGCGAGGATACAGGAGTTGCCTTTGCGGGAATTCCCCTGGGACATGAGTTCACCTCCTTAGTCCTAGCTATTCTACAGGTTAGTGGTAGAGGACCAAAGCTAGATAATAAGGTTATAGAACGAGTTAAGAAGATAGATGGAATTTATAATTTTGAAACATATATTAGTTTAAGCTGCCACAACTGTCCTGAAGTGGTTCAAGCTTTGAATACAATGAGTATCCTTAATCCCAATATTAGCCACACTATGATAGATGGAGCGGCATATAAGGATGAGGTAGAGGACAGGGATATCATGGCTGTACCATCAATTTATCTCAATGGTGAATTCTTTGGAAGCGGCCGTATGGATATCGAGGAAATTTTGGAAAAACTAAATCTGGCACCGGATATATCTGAGTTCGAGAATATAGAGCCTTTTGAAGTTCTAGTTATCGGTGGGGGGCCTGCAGGAGCCAGTGCTGCTATCTATGCAGCCCGAAAAGGTCTTCGTACCGGTATTGTTACTGACCGATTTGGAGGGCAGGTCAAGGATACTTTAGGAATTGAGAATTTCATTAGTGTCCAATATACTGAAGGCCCTAAATTGGCGGCAAGCCTTGAGCAGCATGTTAAGAGTTATGATGTGGAGATTATTTATCCGCAGCGTGCAAAGCATATTGAGAAGAAAGAACTAATTGAAGTTGAATTAGAGAACGGCGCTATAATTAAAAGCAAAACACTTATCCTAGCGACCGGTGCCCGCTGGAGAAATGTCAATGTTCCCGGTGAGCAGGAGTTTAAGAATAAAGGTGTTGCTTATTGCCCACACTGTGACGGTCCATTATACAAGGGAAAGTCCGTAGCTGTTATAGGCGGCGGTAATTCGGGTATAGAGGCTGCCATAGATTTGGCTGGACTTGTTAAGCATGTTACTGTGCTAGAGTTCTTACCGGAGCTAAAGGCGGATACTGTTCTTCAGGAACGCCTGTACAGTCTTCCGAATGTAACAGTGCTTAAGAATGTACAAACTACAGAAATTACAGGAGCCGATAAGGTGAATGGAATTTCATATATAGAACGGGACTCAGGTGAAGAAAAGCATATAGACTTAGAGGGAGTATTTGTTCAGATTGGTCTAGTTCCAAATACTGAATGGCTTGGAGGCTCTGTAGAGCGTAATCGCTTTGGTGAAATCCTAGTAGACAGTAAGAATCAAACCAATATTCCAGGTGTATTTGCAGCTGGAGACTGTACGACCAGTCCTTATAAGCAGATAATTATCTCTATGGGCTCAGGGGCAACGGCAGCCCTAAGTGCTTTTGATTATTTAATAAGAAATTAAATACTTGACATTTTATGAGTAAAAGGGCATATCAATATTACCTATATAATGTGTGTAAACACAGCCTGGTAGTAAAGATATGCCCTATTTTGTATATATGGAGATTGCTAAGGCGGCCGATATTGTCTATAGAATGAAGGATGGAGTGCTCATATAGATGGCCTAATTTTAAATAAGAACTTTAAATACTGTAGAAACTGTGCTAGAATGTTGATTATAAGTAGATTGGTTTAACCTAATCTGCATAAGCGGCACCAGAGTTTCTAACAAGCCATTTAAAGGAGTAGTAAATACCATGGGTAGAAAATTAAGACTGAATAGTGCGTTAAAAGTTTATCTTTTATGGCCGGTCTATCTAACCTTGCTCTTACTTATTATGAACCTTGTCATATATGTTATAGATAAAAAAGCCGGATATGTAATGTCGGGTTTTATTGCGGTTTATTTTATATTGGCCTTATCTAATTTTTATTTTAAGCGCCATAAGATAGCTACAGAGCTTGTCAGATATGCCATGGATTTTGCGCAGGTACAAAAGCGTTTATTAAAGGAAATGGCTATTCCCTATGCCCTGCTTGATGTTGATGCAAGACTGCAGTGGGGTAATAATGAATTCGTGGATTTGTTTCACGGTAAAAAGGTAATAGGGCATTCAATCTCAAGTCTACTTCCCAGCATAACTGAGGAAAGCCTTCCAAAAGCAGAGGTAGATGAGGTGGTTCATATATCTTTAAATAACCGCAACTATAAGGTTGTGCTTCGTAAAATTATATCACCTAATTTTGATGAGGATGCTAATTGGAGCTTTTATGAATCAGAAAATGCTTGGGAGACAGACAATGCCTTGATAGCCATGTTTCTGTTTGACGAGACAGAGATTATCGCTCTGCAGAAGGAAAATAAAGAACAGAAGCTTATAGTAGGATTATTGTATATTGATAATTATGATGAAGCCCTGGATAGTATAGATGAGGTTAGGCGTTCCCTTCTAACAGCATTGGTAGATAGAAAGATCAATAAATACATGCAGGGTATTGATGCGGTTATTAAGAAGCTTGAAAAGGATAAGTTTATATTTGTATTTCGATACAAATACCTTTCTATCCTACAAAGCACCAAATTTTCCATACTGGAAGAGGTCAGAAATGTAAACATAGGAAATGAGATGGCTGTTACTATAAGTATAGGACTTGGTGTAAATGCTGACAGCTATATAACAGGCTATGAATATGCCCGTGCAGCCATAGATCTCGCTTTGGGAAGAGGTGGAGATCAGGCGGTTATAAAGGATAGGGACAAGATTTCCTATTACGGGGGCAAGAGTATTCAGGTAGAGAAGAACACAAGGGTTAAGGCAAGGGTTAAAGCCCATGCATTTCGTGAATTTGTAGAGGGTAAAGACAAGATTATAGTAATGGGGCATGCTTTAGGGGATGTGGACTCCTTTGGAGCGGCTATGGGTGTCTATAGAATAGGGAAGACCTTTAATAAGAAGGTTCATATAGTGGTAAATGAGATCACCACAGCTCTAAGGCCAATGATAAGCCGATTTGTAGAAAATCCTGAATATGAGGAGGATCTTTTCCTTCAAAACGACCGGGCCAAGGAGGTTGTTGATGCCAACACCCTACTGGTTATTGTTGACGTTAACCGCCCCAGTTTATTGGAATGTAAAGAATTGCTTGATTATGCTAGGACTGTCATTATATTTGACCACCATAGACAGACTAATGAGGCAATTGACAATGCAGCTTTATCATATATTGAGCCCTATGCATCATCGACCTGTGAAATGATTGCAGAAATACTGCAGTACATCGGAGGTAATCTTAAGCTTCGCCCCATGGAAGCTGATGCCTTATATGCAGGAATAATGATTGACACCAACAACTTCTTGACTAAGACTGGAGTAAGAACTTTTGAGGCTGCTGCTTACTTAAGAAGAAATGGTGCTGATGTAACTAGGCTTCGTAAATTCTTTAGAAGTGATTTTATGGAGTTTAAGATTAAGGCAGATGCCATTAGTAGCACTGAGATCTATTTAGATTATTATGCTATAGCAGTTTGTACAAGCGAAGATGTAGATAGCCCTACCATACTCGGGGCTCAAGTGGCAAACGAGCTGTTGAATGTAGCAGATATAAAGGCATCTTTTGTTCTTTCAGAATTTAACAATAAGATATATATAAGTGCAAGATCAATAGATGAGGTAAATGTTCAGCTTGTTATGGAGAGGTTAGGAGGAGGCGGCCATCTTAGTGTGGCAGGCAGCCAATTAGAAGGATATACTATTGATGAAGCTATAATTAAGCTAAAGGAAACACTTGAAACCATGGTAAATGAAGGAGACATTGGATAAGAAAGGAGTTATTGTATGGAAGTAATATTAGTGGAAGATGTTAAAAGCCTAGGTAAGAAGGGTGATATAGTAAATGTTAGTGATGGATATGCAAGGAATTTTATTTTGCCTAAGAAGCTTGGTGTAGAGGCTACAAAGCAGAATTTACATGAATTAAAGCTGAAAAAGAATGCAGAGGAAAAGAGATTGCAGGAAATTCTTGCAGAGGCCAGAGAACTAGCCAAGAAATTAGAGGCATCTACTGTTAAATTAGAGATAAAAGCCGGAGAAGGTGGAAGGACATTTGGTTCTATTTCTACGAAGGAAATTGCGCTGGCTCTAAAAGAACAATCAGATCTTGAGATAGATAGGAAAAAGATACAACTGTCAGAACCTATAAAAAATGCAGGTTCATATACAGTAGCTGTTAAACTGCATCCTAAGGTTACAGTAGATTTAAAGGTTGTGGTTGATGCGGTTTAAAGGGCATGAAATTGAGGGGGACTACTAATGGATGAAGCGTTTATAAAGAAGATACTTCCGCATAGCTTAGAGGCTGAGCAATCTGTCATAGGTTCCATGATTATGGATAAGGATGCTATCCTTGTTGCTTCTGAAGTAATTAATAGTGATGATTTTTACGAGCAACAGCATGGTATACTTTTTGATGCAATGCTGGAACTATTTAATGAAGGGAAGCCTGTTGACCTAATTACATTACAAAATAGACTCAAAGAAAAGGATGTACCCCCACAGATTAGTAGCCTGGAATTTATAAGAGATTTGGTATCCTCCGTACCTACATCAGCCAATGTCAAATATTATGCTCAAATAGTAAGAGAAAAAGCTGTCCTTAGAAGATTAATTAAGGTTGCAGAGGAGATTGCCAACGATTGTTATCTGGATAAAGAGAATCTTGATGTCATATTGGAAAAGACAGAAAAAGAGGTTTTTAATATTTCACAGAATCGGGGTACTAAGGAGTTTACAGACATTAGAGATGTCGTTCTTCGCTCTATAGATAGCATTGAATCGGCATCTAAAAACAAAGGAAGTGTAACAGGTTTAGCTACAGGATTTTATGATCTAGACTATAAAACAGCAGGATTTCAGCCTTCCGATTTAATATTAATTGCTGCAAGACCGTCCATGGGTAAAACAGCCTTTGCGTTGAACATAGCTGAATATGTAGCACTTCGCTCCAATATAACCACAGCGATTTTTAGTCTGGAAATGTCTCAGGATCAATTGGTAAAGAGACTTCTAGCTATGAACTCTAAAGTGGATTCACAAAACATAAGAACAGGAAATTTATCTGGAGATGAATGGGCCAACCTTATGGAAAGTGCAAGAATAATTGGTAATTCTAATTTGGTTATTGATGATACATCATCCATATCGGTTAGCGAACTAAGATCAAAGTGTCGAAAGCTAAAGCTTGAGAGAAATCTTGGGCTTGTAATAATAGACTATCTTCAATTAATGACTGGAAGTAAAAAAGTAGAATCAAGGCAGCAGGAAATATCAGAGATATCCCGTTCCCTTAAATCACTTGCAAGAGAGATTAATGTACCAATTATTGCTCTGTCCCAGTTAAGTCGTGCAGTTGAACAAAGACCTGATAAAAGGCCAATGTTATCAGACCTTCGAGAATCAGGAGCTATTGAGCAGGATGCGGACGTCGTAATGTTTATCTATCGTGATGATTATTATAATCATGATACTGAGGAACCTGGGGTAACAGAAGTAATCATCGGAAAGCAGCGTAATGGTCCTACTGGAACTATCAAGCTAGCTTGGATGGGACAATTCATGAAATTTGGTAACAGAGAGAACAGGCAGTAGAATTGAATTAAATAATAGAATATTGTGTAGAAAAGGAGAGACTTGACCCAAGTGTCTCCTTTTTATGTCGACAAGTTCAATGGCAATATGAGGAAAGTATATTGCAATTGAACTTTGCTATGTTATAATGTAAAAAGTGGAAGAAATTTACAATGCTTCATAGGCTAAAGTAATGGAGGATAATCGATGGATGATGTTAGGTATATGATTTCGGAGGCTTCAAAAAGGGTCGGAGTAGAATCACATACTTTAAGGTATTGGGAGGATGAGCTTAACCTACCAATTGGCAGGAATGAAATGGGACATCGGTATTATAAGGACTCCGATATTGAACTGTTGACTACGACTAAGCAGTTAAAAGAGCAAGGGTTTCAATTAAAGGCGATAAAAATGCTATTACCTAATCTTAATAAGTTAGAAGATCTTGATGATCAGACCATGGTAAAGCTTAAAAATGAACTTAACGGAAAGGTGATTGATATGTGGAAGGACGACAAGAGTTGTGAGAATGAGCAAGCAGAGGAGACAAGCCTTATTACAAGTGAAGAAAAGAATGATATCTCTGAAACACAAGATAAAATGAACCAATTTAAGGCCATAATGAGTCAGATAATTAAGTCAGCACTTAAAGAGAATAATTCTGAATTGTCGGGTGAAATAAGCTCAAATGTGACTGAGTCTGTTATTAAGGAAATGAATTTTCTTATGCGCTTGCAGGAAGAGAAGGAGGAGGAGCGATATAGAAAATTTGATGCAACCCTAAGGGATTATCAAAGAAGCAGATTGCATGCAGCAGCGGCATTTGAAGGAAGTAAAAGAAAAAAATCCAAATTCTTTAAAAAGCATAAGGTTTATATATAAAATAAAATCTTGACGTAAGATGTTAAGTAGAATATAATGTTGCCTAGGCTACTTAAGTGAAGCTGAATATGGTTTATAATTACATTATAAATTATAAACGCGAGTTCAAGGAGGTCTTATATGGCTACGATAACTAAAGACATGACTATTGCACAAGCAATTGCCATGAATCAGAATATTATTCCGGTATTACTTGAGATTGGTATGCACTGCCTGGGATGCCCTTCTGCACAGGCTGAAACCTTAGAAGAGGCTGCTATGGTACATGGGTTAGATCCCGATGATTTCATGGAAAGAATCGCTGCTCAGATTGGCGAATAAGACAATATCTAGATCAGAATAATATTATAATAAAGTGGCGGCTACAAAATAACATTCAGTTATCTTTGTAGCCGCCACTCTATACATATTAACCTTACGGTTATTAGACATTACATGACAGACAGAATTTGTAATGCTTGGTCCTTCACGATTATTTCATAATGCTCCTCATAATATAGGGGAGTCGCATAAGTAGCTCGCTCAGGTTTGCCATATTCAGAGATTATATTAATGATTCTATTAAAGTCCTCTGGTTTATGCCTTGAAATACTAAGGACTAGATAATATGTTCCCCTAACAGGGTCTTTATACAAAGTGTTAGTTCCGTTAAAGGTTCCAACTAGTACATTAGCTAATTCAGTAACCTCTCCTAGGGAGCGGAATGAATAAACCTTAGTTAAATTAACTGGAATATGAACCTCTTGATTGCGATTATTATCGGGGTCATTGTCATTATTATCTTTAGAATTGTCCCCTATATTCTCTGAAAACTCTTCTAAGTGTTCAAAAGCACTAATCATATCATCATCAAAAGAATCGTCATCAGATTTATCAGATAAATCATGGCTATTGAAGGAGGAAAACTTTGAAAAACGGGTATCCAACTCGTCTGGATCTTCTACCTTCGTTATAACCAGTATTAAGCATTCTGTTGATACGGGAATTGCTTCAATCATTAATGGGATATCATCTACTTCAAAGCCAAACTCATAAAAGGCTTGCTGAATCATATCACGAAATAACGCTTTGGCTTTCTCAGTTCCATAAGCCAGTTCACTTATTTTCAATTCTCTGTCTATCAAATCATTCTTGGTCAAGGTACATCTAATCTGGTTGTCGCTTATCTTTTCTATCTTCATAGAGTACACCCCTTTCTGTAATAACAGGAACTGATTATTTAGTTACAACTAAAATCAACCATTGGTGTAAAAAGAGTATAAGTTAAAAAGGAAGTAAAGTCAATACGCCAAGTTATGAAATTTGTGTTAATAATCCTAGCAAATATGCAGGCATAATCAGGAGTTAACACTGTCATTTTGTACACAAATCAACTAAAAGTTTGTAATTTAAGATAGGAAAAACTGCTTGTAAAAATTACAAAATATGGGTATAATAAGGGTGGATGATCCAACATCATAGTTTGCTGATAGGAAAGGAGTGTATGCCACAAGAAGTTTTGTTCAACAAATACCGCATCATTAAGCTTCTCGGTCAAGGTGGTACCGCCGATGTTTATCTAGCAGAACATATTAAACTAAACACACTAAGAGCAATAAAACATATCTCCAAGCATCATCCCTTATACAAGCTACAGCTTAAGGAAGCACAAATTCTAAAAGATCTAAAGCATTCATGTATTCCTATAGTTTATGATATTGAGGAAGATGAAGATGGTTCCTATATTGTCGAACAATATCTTGAGGGTGTAACTCTCAGAGAATATGTTATCAAAAGAACCTATCTGAACGATGATATCATAATTCATTTCGCCCTTCAACTCTGCGATTTAATCAAATATCTCCACAGTGTAAAAAGACCGGTATTATATCTAGACTTAAAGCCTGACAATATAATTGTTACCAATAATACTATTAAGCTTATAGATTTTGGTAGTGCTATGTTTCGTGATGAAGCAGATAGTAAGGCTGAGTATTATGGTACGATTGGCTATGCAGCCCCCGAATTATATTATAACAAAGGTTTAGACGAAAGATCAGATGTATATGGCATAGGAATGTTATTATATTATATGGCTACAGGTAAGGCTTTAAGCATAACCGGAGGTAAAAAAGAGCATATCGATATGGTGAATAGTGGAACAAAAAGACTAAGACGTGTTATAAGCCGTTGTCTTAGATATGATCCATCACAAAGGTATGCATCTGTAGCAGTACTAGAACAACAATTATCAGCAATCATGAAAAAAAAGAATAAAACAATCCACAAGGGATCATCAATTGATATAGGGATTGTAGGAGCACAAGCACGGATAGGAACCACCCATATGTCCTTTCGCCTTTGTAGCTACTTTAACAGGCAGAATATAGCTTGTCTATATGTAGAGCAAAATAAAAGCCAGTGCTTGAGACAGATTTGCAGAAGATATGTCGGTCTAGATTATCATGAGGACATAATAAAGATTAATGGCATATCAATGGTTTGTTCTGATAATCCCCTGATGACGAATATATCAGAATATAATGTGGTTATTAAGGATTATGGATGTCTAGATAATACTAATAAAAAGGACTTCTTAAAATCCAAAATTAAGATTCTTTTACTAGGGGCAAAGGATTGGGAGTTGGGATTTTCTGAGGAGGCATTAGAGTTAATATCAGAATATAAAGATATTATTTTCCTGTTTAATTTTTTGGATGGAAGCCAGTATAGACAGGTAATAAAAAATATGATGTTTAGGAGATGCCTAAGAATACCTTATGAACCTAATCCCTTTGCTAGACCAAAGGATAAGAATAGCCATGAATTTTTCCGTGATTTGGTGGCTCTATGTACAGAAGAGGGAGCGCTAGGATGAAAAGAAAACCTATGCTATTTAAAAGGCTGTTTAATAATGCAGGCCATAGAGATAAGATAACAATAGGATTAATTGGTATTAATCGAGGAGTTGGTGTAACTTATACAGGCTTGCTGCTAGCAACTTACTTTGGCCTAGAAAAAAGAATTAAGACTGCTTATTTGGAATGTAACAATCATATGGACTTTGAACGATTAAGTAAGGCTTATGAGTGGACTTCTGAGACAGATAATTCCTTTAGTTTAGATAGGGTTACCTATTACAAGGGGGTGGAAAATAAGCGTATCCCTGATATTATGGGAGAAGATTATGGTTGTTATATCCTTGATTTTGGTACAGATTATGGGGATTCTCTGAATGAGTTTATTCGATGCGGTAGTAAAATCATTATAGGAGACTGTGCCGTTTGGAATCAAAGCAGGATGATTTCCTTTAAAAAATCCATGAATAATATTAAAGGGAGCGACAAGTGGATATACATGATCCCGAATGCTAGGTGTGGCCTGTCAAAGAGAATGTCTAGCGAAATTATGAGAAGCTGTTATAGTATTCCATTTGAACCGGACCCCACATTATTGTCAAAAGATGCTCATGAACTATTTCAAAGCCTATTCGGTTGAGGTGAAACCCATACTTAACTAATAATTTTCAGGGAGCTGTGGATAGGTATAGCATATCACAAAAAACTTCTTATCCGATATATCTTTTATCAAGCACCTTATAAGGTCCTGTATTAATAGTAGATAATAGGTTTATGAAATACTAAGTGAAACTGTAGCTGATAGGTAGAAGCTCATTATAGATTACCGTAGCTAAACCGGACTTAAAAGCCCTCTATACTTTATTGTTTGTGTTTGTAACTGCTATGGGTAATCATAGATGCGATTATAATAAGGAGATGCTTATAAAGGGCCTTAAGAATTATTTAAGATGTATTTGGGCATCTTAAGTTCTTAAGGTCTTGTTTTATATTCCCAAAATAAGCAAGGTTTTAGTCGAAATTTAGTAATGACTGTTGTCTAAATAAATGTTATAATGTTCATGTATAAGCTGATTACGCAATTGGCGTGCAAGTGCGCTTGAGCGTACTTGAATTTATTATTATACGATATAACTGCCTGCGTGTGACAGGTCTTGGAGGAAGTATGGATAAAAAAATTAAAATCGCTCTTGTAGGTATTGCTTTCGCAATAGTAATCTTAGCCATGGGAATTGGGATTGCCATAGTTAAAAAAATGACACCTAGTAATGAGGTTATGCTTCTGACTGAATATTATCAGGTAGAGGATACGGAAGTAATGATAATCCTTCATGATGAAATATATGATAAATCCGGAATTATGTCTGATGGGGTAATGTATATTGATTATGAAACTGTGGTAAATGAATTTAATCATAGATTTTATTGGGATCAGAATGAGAATATATTAACCTATACCACACCTACTGAGATTATTCAGGCTGATGCAGTAGGTAGCAAGTATTCTATAACTAAAAGTATGATAAAAACGGAGGCTGTATCTGAGTATCCTATTGTAAAACTCTATGGTGACAAAGTATATATTGCCTTAGACTTTGTCGCAAAATATTCAGATCTTGTATATCGTTTTTATGTAGATCCCAACCGTATGGTAATAGAATACAAGTGGGGAGAGTATTTATTTACAGAGGTTATTAAGGCAACCCAGCTAAGAGCTGAGGGTGATATAAAGAGTCCAGTTTTAATGCAGCTTCCGGTTGGAGATGAGCTTATGTATGTTACGAAAGATGAAGCTCCGCGGAAAGGCTTTACTAAGGTTATAACTAAGGACGGTATTATTGGTTATGTTAAAGAAAAGCATATAAAGTCATCTTATTATAAGGAACTTTCAAGTGCTTTTACAGCTCCCATATATACAGCCCAGACCAGGCCAGACAAAATCAATCTGGTATTTCATCAAATATTTAATATAGAGGCTGGTGGGAAGCTGGAGGAATTAATTAGCCAGACCAAAGGAGTAAATGTGGTGTCTCCTACATGGTTTAGCATAAATGATGTGTCCGGTACATTTTCTTCTTTGGCAAGCCAAGAATATGTGGACAAAGCAAAGGCCCTTGGTTTGGAAGTCTGGGCCTTGGTGGATGATTTTAACCCTGAGGTGGATATGTATGAGCTCCTATCCTATACATCTAGGAGAGAAACCTTATCCAATGCCTTGGTTGAAGCGGCCATACAATATAAAATAAATGGAATAAACATAGATTTTGAGAAGATTCCTTCTAAAGCAGGTCAACATTACATTCAGTTTCTAAGAGAGCTTTCAGTAAAATGCAGAAATAATGGTATTGTGTTATCAGTAGATAATTATGTACCTGCTCCTTATAATAAATATTATGACAGAGAAGAGCAGGGGAAAATTGTTGATTATATTATTGTTATGGCATATGATGAGTACTATTCTGGATCAGATGTTGCAGGACCTGTAGCCTCTATTGGTTTTGTTAAGGATGCTATACGAAACACTCTAGAGGAGGTACCTAGAGAAAAGACCATTATTGCTGTTCCATTTTACTCAAGACTTTGGAAGGAGACTGTGGACGGTGATGTTACAAGTGAGAGTCTTTCTATGACGCCAGCCCGTAATGTATTTACTGACAATGGTATAGAGCCCCAGTGGAATGAGACTTATGGCAGCTATTATGGAGAATATGAAAAGGATGATGCGCTCTATAAGATATGGCTGGAGGATGCTAAATCCATAGAGGAAAAGATGAAAGCGATTTATGAGGCTAATGTTGCAGGAATTGCTGCCTGGAAGCTTGGGCTTGAAAAGGAAGAGATATGGAATGTTATCATAAAATATTTGAATTAAATTGTGGTTTGCTTTTGGATAAATATATTTAGTTCATAGATGTAATAGAGGTTTGACTGCTGTTAAGACAAAGAACTTAATAGCAGTCATCTGTATTTATGTAGCTTTCCTTATTGGTTAGAATAGGATGCTATTTAGCTTCATAGGATATAGGGAAAGCTGTATTGGAAGTAAGATATATGAAGCGTAAATATTTTAGTATCTTTTTTTTATTCTTAGTAGTTGTGGCCAGACTCTTAACTTCAGAGCAATCAATTAGGGTCATGAGAAATATCTTTCAGGAAAATGGTATGAAAAAAAATCAGACACAGGTTACCATTGTGATAGATCCAGGTCACGGGGGGAGAGATCCTGGAAAAGTAGGTGTAAACGGTGTATTAGAGAAGGATATTAATTTGGCAATCGCTTTAAGGTTAAGAGACCTCCTGGAGGAAAATGACATAAACATAATAATGACGAGAACTGAGGATGTGGGCCTATATTCTGAAACAGATTCAAATAAAAAAAGAGCAGACCTAAATAATAGAATTAAGATTATTAATTCAAGTGATGCGGTGTTTTCTGTAAGCATACACCAGAACAGCTTTAGTCAGGAAAATGTTAAGGGAGCTCAGGTTTTTTACCATAGTGAGTCTGAACAGGGAAGGGATCTTGCCCTGATACTACAGGAGCAGCTAAAGGAAACCATAAAGGATGGTAACCACAGGAAGGCAAAATCAAATACCAGCTATTTTATGCTAAAGCATACCACTTGCCCTCTAGTCATAGTTGAATGCGGCTATCTCAGCAACTATAGAGAAGCGGATCTATTGACAAATGAAGACTATCAGGAGAAGATGTCCTGGGCTATTCATTTGGGTATTATGAAGTATCTAAACACATCCAAAACTCAATAATTATAGAAGCCTTGTGGAAAAATTTAAACAAACATGATATAATCCTCATTATCGGTAACATTAAGATGTCGGTAAGATAAAGGAGTAGGCACTATAGGATGAACACAATTATTATACAGACTGAGAATGGAAATTTGAAGAAGCAGGACCTTTATGCAGCGGCTAACATAATAAAAAATGGAGGCCTGGTTGCCTTTCCTACTGAAACTGTATATGGCCTTGGAGCTGATGCTCTTAACCCCAAGGCTGCAGAAAAAATCTATGAGGCCAAGGGCAGGCCATCTGATAATCCATTAATTGTTCATATAGCTGAGCTGAAGCATATGGAGCAAATAGCTAGAGATATACCGGATATAGCATATAAGCTAGCAGAGGTTTTTTGGCCAGGTCCTTTGACAATTATACTTAATAAGAATGACATTGTGCCTTTTGGTACAACAGGGGGACTTACTACTGTTGCCATACGTCTACCGGCATCCAAAATTGCCAGGAGTATCATATCCTGCTCGGGAGGATTTATAGCTGCCCCCAGTGCCAATGTCTCGGGTAAGCCCAGTCCTACTATGGCAGAGCATGTGATAGCTGATATGAATGGTAAGATAGATATGATAATTGATGGTGGTAAATCAACACTAGGTCTTGAATCCACCATAGTAGATTTATCATCAAATGAACCCATAATCCTAAGGCCAGGTTGTATTACAAAGGCGATGCTTGAAAATGTCATAGGTAATATCGAGTATGACAGAGCTATAATTGGTAAGAGCATGGATGAGGATATAAAGCCTAAAGCACCGGGAATGAAATATCGCCATTATGCACCGGAAGGCTGCCTGACTATCTTTGAGGGAAATTTAGATGATGTAATAAAAACAATAAATAAAGAAGCCGAGCTATGCGCCAGGTCAGGTAAAAGGGTTGGGATAATAGCAACAGAGGAGACAAAAGGACTCTATAAGCATGGGAATATAATATCAATAGGTCGAAGAGACGATGAGGATTCCATTGCAGCAGGCTTATATGCTGTGTTAAGACAATTTGATGAAATTCATGCTGAGTTTATATTTTCAGAAAGCTTTGGAACTGGCAATTTAGGACAGGCTATTATGAACAGATTGTTGAAAGCGGCGGGCTATAGGGTCGTAAAGGTAGATTGATGAGTGATTTATGTTTGATAGGAGGGTTAGCCCTCCCTGTAAGTTGGTAAATTTAGTTCGTTTTTAGGAGGATTTGATTTTATGTCCAGATATGATAAATTGGTTTTTGTATGTACTGGCAATACATGTAGGAGTCCTATGGCAGAAGTGATATATAAAAACCTGGATAAGGAAAGTGATGTTAAGGTAATATCCAGAGGCCTGGTGGTTTTATTTAATGAACCAATAAATCCAAAGGCTGAGGTTGTATTAAAAAAGCATGATTTGGAGATTAGTAATCATATATCAAAAGGTTTAAAGGCTCAGGATATAGATGAAAAGACTCTAATACTTACTATGACAGAAGCCCATAAAACAAGAATTATTGATGAGTATCCTAATGCCTTTAATGTATATACTATTAAGGAGTATGCTGGGGAAAATGGAGATGTAGTTGATCCCTATGGAGGAACATTAGTAGAATACGAGGAGTGCTATGTAGAGCTGGCTAGACTTGTGAAAAAGACAGTATATAAAATAAACGAAGATAATCAATGATTATATTATACGAGGAGAGATTATGATGATAGCGATTGGAAATGACCATACTGGATATGAATTAAAAATGGAGATAATAAAATATCTGGAAGAGAAAGGGATTGAGTATAAGGATTACGGTTGTGGGAAACTTGATAGTAGCGACTATCCTCAATATGCTAAGGATGTAGGTAGGGCTATTCAAAATAAGGAATGTAATTTGGGAATATTAATATGTGGTACAGGAATAGGAATTTCAATTGCAGCTAATAAGATGAAGGGTATTCGTGCTGCCTTATGCCATGATTGCTTTAGTGCTGAAGCAACAAGGCAACATAATGATGCTAATGTATTGGCTTTGGGCGCAAGAGTAGTAGGCCCTGGATTAGCAGTTAAAATAGTTGACACGTTTTTAAATGCTGAGTTCTCTGGGCAGGAAAGACATTCTAGAAGAATTCAAATGATTGAAGAGTAATAAGTAGCTTCAGCGTGATTAATCGGTTCTTTAAGCACTTCAAAGTCACCCCGATATATTAGCTTTAGTAGGTAGTCAAGGGTCCTAAGAGCGCGCTCTGCCTCATTATTTGTGATGAGGCTATGAGCCAATGCATCTGCTAGCTCGTCTAAATCTAGGACTTCAATTCTACCATCTGCATATACTATGACATCAATAAGCAGATCCTCAAAAACCAAGCTTTTTGGAAGTGTAGTCGGTTTGATTTGGATTATATCACAATACCAATACAAAAGCTGATTGTTATTGCTATATATTTTACTTACCTTAATCCCCTGCTTTATAAAATATGCTGAGACGCCACCTGCCATATTCTTTTTTGGACGGAGGGGTCTCCATTTTGTAATTATCAGGTTTTCATCCATGGATAGGATAATATCATCCTTCAAATGTACAAAATCGTCTGGAATAAACCTTTTTCTGTAAAGAGAAAATTGGCTCATATGGGAACCTCCCTCGTATAATATGGTTCATTTCTAAGTGATGGACTAACCTGGTGATAATAAGTATACCATGGTTTTTCTTGAAGGTATAGTAAAAAAGAATATTCATCTCATTTTATGGGAATACTATCAGCTACATTAATGGTTTCTAAATGGAGGTGGATATTATGGAGAATTTAGGTAAGATAATGGAGCTTTTACGTCATGTTTTTTCTTTGAAAAGAACAAAAATAACCTTATATATAGCAGCTGTTCTTTGGATGGCTGTGA
>JAAYPG010000144.1 GCA_012519905.1 Clostridiales bacterium
AAAGCATCTAAAGACATGGAGAAACTTGGTATAGAGATACTGTCATGTAATATTCAGAATGTAACAGATGAAAATGGATTAATCAAAGATCTGGGTGCTGATAATACCTCTATTATTAAGAGAAATGCTGCAATTGCAAAGGCTCAAGCAGATAGAGATGTTGCCATAGCAAAAGCAGAAGCAGATAAACAAGCTAACGACGCCAGAATCCTTTCTGAGACTGAAATAGAACGAAGAAATAATGAGTTAGAGATTCAAAAAGCAGAGTTGAAAATCATTTCAGATGCTAAAAAAGCTGAGGCTGATGCTGCTTATGCTGTACAAGAACAAGAGCAAAGAAAGAAAATCGAAACCGCCAAGGTAAATGCAGATATTGCAAGAGCTGAACGTGGTGCTGTCCTGAAGAAGCAGGAAGTTGAAGTAATGAAACAAACCCTTGATGCTGAAGTTCGTGCTCAAGCTGACGCAGAACGCTATAGACAAGAGCAAATTGCTCAGGCAGAATTATTTGCCAGGCAAAAGGATGCTGAAGCTAGGCTTTACGAGGATAAACAGGCGGCTGAAGCAGAGAAAGCAAGGGCAGAGGCAGAGAGATTTGCTAAGGAGCAGGTAGCTGAAGGTACAAGAGCATTAGGACTGGCTGAGGCAGATGCTATTAGAGCTAAGGCTCTAGCCGAAGCAGAAGGTATTGACAAGAAGGCAGAGGCTATGAAGAAATATGGTGAAGCGGCTATTATTGAAATCATAATGAATGCCATGCCTGAAATAGCTAAAAATATTGCACAACCTTTATCAAAGGTTGATAAGATTACAATGTATGGAGAAGGCAACAATACCAAGCTCATTAAAGACATTGTAAACGGAACAACTCAAGTAACAGAGGGTGTAGCTTCCGGTTTAGGAATTGATCTTAAGGCTCTCATATCAGGCTTCCTAGGTGGAAAAGTATCTCAGTCAGGGGAAGACAACAAGAACAACTATATGACCAAAGATGAATTCATAGAAGTTGTAAAGCAAAAGGCACCAATTGATAGTGAGCTTATATCAGAGGACGACTCAGAAGGTGGCTCCGAGGACAATATGGATTAGCAAGAACTTTCTAACGAAAGTAAAAGGAGATCTTGTGCTTGCGAGATCTCTTTTTTGATTTTACATCTGTTGATTATTGATTTATTGTGATGGTGAAAAACCATTCTTAGTAATAGCTCACACAGATAGAATGTTTCTAATCATAAAGGCTATATTAGTTTTAAAAATAGATATAACTACATAAGATGATATAGTTATCATTTATTCTTAGCAGGTGAACCAATATGAAGCAAATCAGAATCATGATGCTAAGTAAAAGAAAAATAAAAAGAAACCTTTTAATATTTATAGCTTCTATTCTTACTATCTATTTACTCATCTCCTTGTATTTTATTAACCACTTTTATTTTAATACAGAAATAAATGGTATCAATGTATCATTGAAAGCCCATGATGATATATCAATTATCACAAGTAAATTTATTAAAAATTATGAGCTTCACCTATTAGAAAGGGAGGAGAAAACAGAAGTTATTAAAGGTCAGGATATTGAAATGCAATATAACAAAAGCAGTACAATAAACCAGGTTAAACAAAAGCAAAACCCATTACTATGGATAAGCTCATCTTTCCAGGAAAACAGGTATTATATAGATAATCTATTCGATTATAATAAGCCTTTACTTGCAAATAAAATTAATAATTTAAAATGCATAAGCGGAAATATTACAGAACCCAAAAATGTGGATTTTAAATATAATGATGGCTCTTATAAGATTATTACAGAAATAAATGGTAATAAAATAAATAAAAACCAACTTACTAAAGCAATAAATAAGTATATATCCGAGGGACGACCAGCATTAGACTTAAGCCTAATGAATTGTTACGAAATTCCTAAGTATACAAGAAACTCTGAAAAAACCTTAAGAACTATAAAAGAACTAAATAAATATGTATCTACTAAAATAACCTATCAATTCGGAAGGGCAACTGAACATTTGGACGGAGCCACCATTCACAAATGGATTAATATAGAGGAGAATTTAGATGTTACTATAAATAAGGAAGAGATCGCAAAATATATTTATTATTTAAGCAAAAAGTACAACACTGTTGGAATAGCAAGAGAATTTCAAACGTCTACTGGTCAAATAGTAGAAGTAAAAGGTGGACTTTATGGCTGGAAGATCGACCAGGATTCTGAAGCAGAGGCACTACTAGACAATATTATGCAAGGAGATGAAATCAAAAAAGAGCCCATCTATTTGCAAAAAGCCTTTTCCAGAGAGGGGAATGAACTTGGTAATACCTATGTTGAAATAAACATATCAGAACAGCACCTATGGTTTTACAAGGATGGAAAATTGATTGCTCAAGGACCTGTAGTAACAGGGAATCCAAACAGAGGCTATGCTACTGTAGTTGGTGTCTACATGCTTAATTATAAGCAAAGGGAAGCAACCTTAATAGGTCCAGGCTATGAAGCTAAAGTAACCTACTGGATGCCCTTTTTCGGTAACATAGGCCTTCACGACGCCTCATGGAGATATAGATTTGGTGGTGATATTTATAAAAGAAATGGTTCTCACGGATGTGTAAATGCACCGTTTCATTTGGCTAAGACCGTTTATGAAAACATCGAAGAGAATACTCCTTTTATTGTATATAATTAGTGATTTCCTTTACAAGTCCATTCTGATGCCCGACAATAACTCTACTTACTACATTTACAAACAAGCCACTATCAACAACACCCGGAATTAGACTAATCTTATTTTGAAGCTCTTTAGGGTCATTAATTTTTCCAAAATTACAATCTATAATATAATTACCGTTGTCAGTCACATATACCTTATCATCCGCTATTCTTATGCGGGGTTCGCATCCCAAACTCTCAAGTTTTTTGATTGTTGCCTCATATCCAAATTTAATGATCTCAACCGGCAAAGGAAATTTACCCAGAGACTCAACCATTTTGCTCTCGTCAACAACTACTATGAACTCCTTACTGGAGGTGGCTACAATCTTTTCACGAAGTAATGCCCCTCCTCCACCCTTAATTAAATTAAAGTCCTTATCAACCTCGTCAGCACCATCGATAGTGATATCAATTTCGTTGATATCAGAGAAGGAAACCAGCTTTATACCAAGCTCCTTAGCAAGCTCTTCTGAACCTACGGATGTCGCAATGGCACTAATATTGAGGCCACTTTGAACCATAAGTCCCAGCTTCCTAATAGCCCAATATGCAGTAGAGCCAGTACCAAGGCCTACTACCATATTATCATGTACATAATCAACCGCCTGTTCAGCAGCGAGTCTTTTAGCATTCATAAGCCAATCCTCCTCCTTAATTACCCTTTACTTATCTACCTACTATCTAATAAAACCATGCTGTAGGAATGAAAAATGTATAAGGTGCAGTAAATATAGCCAATGATAAAGCAAGCTTCTTCTTCTGACTGTCCTCAAGACTTGATTTTCTAAGAACTAGCCTATAATTAAATATATAGATTAATATTGCCGTTATTACTACACATACAGTTACCCACAATATCGCGTAGATACTAGTAAACGGATTATAACTTACAGCATTTGTGATATTGTTATACCACCACTCCCCAATGGGCGTATTATAATCAAAATCTATTATATTTGATAAAAGCATTAGAAAAGTACCGATAAAATCAGCTAGAAAACCAAATATCCATACCTTAAATATTATGGATTTGGCAATTGGTTTTATATTTTCTACTTTAAGATACTTTAAAGTCAGTACAACTAACAATAAATCAATTATAAAGTTTGCTGGTAAAACTACTATCCATGTGGTAGGAATCAACCATAAAAGCCATATTGGAAATATTATATTGTATAACTTAACATTCTTTCTTTTCAAATCGCTCCTCCTAATTGATGAATTCTGTTTTTAGTATACTGTAAACTAAGTTTTTATACATAGACGCCACATCAGAAATAACGAACTTTCTTAAGATTAATCTTTTTGTTCTTAGCTCCCTGGTCCCTTTATGCTCTAACATACCTGCTCCCTTTAATATATTTTTCTATATCTACTTTCTTTTCTCAGCATTTCTCATTTTAAAGTTTACTAGTTTAATGTAGATTTTTTATATCCTCTGCCTATCAAAATCACCATATAGCTCTCTATGTATAATCTCAGCTTCTGAGGAAAATTTTATTGTATCCCAGTAATCACTTACTTTAATTTCATATACTTTAACAGGTATTACATCACTCTCTGACACCCATTGGTTATTTATGATTTTGTAAAATGAATCTGACGGCAATTTATAGATATATCCTATGGCATTAGGATCAACCGTACCATATTCTATAAATGTTCTTCCCGAATCAGTTGTAAAAATTCGAACTCCATCAGGATTATCTGGATACCACCTTATTGGTAATGCAAACGGTATAGCATGCTCAAACTTATCATATGTATATATCGCTTTTAATGATTCATCCTGGCTATTCCCAGAAGCCTGCATTGGCTTAACAATATTAAATTTGTATTGACTTCCATGATATAAGTATTTTGGTTTCATTTCCTCATACCCCTTTTCTATCACAATTACCGTTAAACAAAAACTTTCATTCTTGGGTGCTACTTACAACCAAGAATATCCATTATCTCTTATAGTTTCATGTGTTTATAAATACTTAATTATTAATTACCCACTCAAATTTATAGCTGCCCCTTGCTTTATCTCCAACTATAATTAATTCGTAAGTACCATCCTTATCAATTTTAATCTCTTTGCTTCCATGTGAGTTAGGTTTAAATGTATAGATTACATTTCCGTATGCATCTTCAAATGTGGCAACTAACCTACCACTTTTCTCCTTCAATTCATAATCAAATGTAATAATATCTCCATTGCTAAGTTTAATTGATTTACTCTTTACAACACCATAATAATCACAATCAACAAAATCCCCTTGATTATTAACAATATATTGTCTTAAGCGCCATTCATACTTCATTCCTGATTTTAGCATAATCTTTCCAGAAGCCAAGTTACCTACATGATGAAATGCCTGCACCCGATTAACTCCAATATCTAGAAAGCTAAATCTTCTTAGTAGAAGCCGATATGTATTCTTATTAATAATATTGCATTAGGTATATTCTGTCAATTAATATCAATAAATTAATAGTGATAAAGGCAATAAAGGCAGCTTCAAAACAAAGTCATAACCTTGTCTTGAAACTGCCTCTTATTCCTTTTCTATGGTTCAATTATAACCTTAGTCCCCATCCTACAATGTTCCCATAGAATATCCATAATATCATCGTCAACTGCAATACATCCAGCGGTCCAGTCAGATTGGGAGCCGTGGCCATGTATCATTATTTCACCACCAAGAGCAGTATTCCAAGGAGGCTGAGCTTCTCGGTTAATAGCATCAACTATCTGATTGTAGGTACTTTGATCTATTAGACCTGACTCCAAGCCCTCATAGGCATCCTCTTTATTTGGATATGATAATCCTAATGATAGATAGAATCTACTGTAATTATTTCGGGTACATACATAATATGTCCCTTCTGGTGTTTTGCCGTCACCCTCTCTTTCTTTATCACCTATGGGTTCCCAACCCAAGCCTATAGGATAGCTTGCCTTCAGAACATCGCCATCCCACAGCTGTAGAATCCTATCAGCCTTTTTAACTATAACATTGGGGTTATCTAATTCCTCTATCTCCTCGTAGCTGGTATCAGTTGGGTTGTCAGCCACCTCGTCAGCCACCTCTATGGTTTCATTTGCTGTCCCCTCTATTGGCTGAAGCTCACTCAACAAATCTTCCCTTATATAGCCAATCTGATTATCATACTTCACCTTTATCCATTCACCTTTTGTATCTATATATTCTACCTTGCTACCAAGACTTAATAGCCCTAGTGTATTCGCTTCTACAGATGCATCTTCTCTCATTCTAACTATATCTCCAATTATATAGTAATACATGACGGATTCTGATCCTTCTATAGGCTCATCTAACCCATCATTCAATGTCGTTTCAGCAAAATTTGATTTCTCCTTGTCCACCGCTTGGCTTTCAACTACATCCTTCATAGTCTCATTCTCTGTTAAAGATGGGATATGGGGCAGGATATCGTTTTCAGTATTCTTCTTACATCCGATTAAGGCTAGGTAGAGCAATAATACGAGCATTAAAATATATGTCTTTTTCATTCCTAATCTTGTCTCTCTTTCTAAATTCATTTAATACTAATTCTAGCCATTTACATACATAAAATGCAGAGTGCTTAAGTCTTTTTCACTCTGCATGCATAAAACTAATCATTATATCTTATAAATGTGATCTAGCCTGACTAATTCTTCTCCGTCTGCGCGGACATCTCGGCCTCCATCTGTCGTGCTCTAAGAGCTCGTCTTTTTCTTCTAGCCTCTTCAGAGGAATGCATGATAAATTCCTTTATAATTCCTGCCCGTTTAATGTGCTCTAATTCGAGCTTGGGATGGGTGGTGTCACCAGTATAGCAGGTAATAGTTCCAAGCTTGAACATTCTTTCCATAAAGCTTCTCGTCAAGCGTACATCCTGAATCTTATACATATAACAGTCATCCTCTGTAATACTTAAAAACCCAGATGTAATCCTAAGCTTTTCCTCTGATATAGTGTACTTTGTATAGCTAAGTGGCAGACCAAATAATTTTGTTCGTTTTCTTTCTACATATACCATAATTAACCCCTTTTATAGTAACTATTTTATATCTATTATCTCTGTTCTGGCATCCCTTGAAACAATCAAATTAATATCCGACATTTCAACATCCTTGTTCACTTCAAAAATCAAGATAGCTGGTATCTTTGAACCTGCCTTTACTTCTAAGTTAATATACTGCATATTGTTTTCCACCAGAGCTAACTGAGGCATGTATATGGTTCCAACATTTATATCAAGCTGATACTTTATCCCTGCTTTACGAAGATCAATTATCTTATCAGTATCTGTAGTATTTTCTATTTCAAAATTAGCTACTAGCAATTGATATCCCTCTCTTGAATCAAGAGAGAATACAAGACTAGACTCATCTTCAGGATATGTATCAGCAAGCATATAGCCTGTATATTGGATATTAAAGCCTGCTTCTCCTATGACCTCAGATAATGTGTATTGAGTGTCAGTAGTTGTATCTGAAGAGGAAGAACCATCCATATCAACAGTATTATCCTTATCACTTACCTTGGGTATCTCTGTAGGCTCAGGCTGGTTATAATCTTCCAATCTATTTTCTTCGATTTCTGATACTTCATTATAACTAAGCAGTGACGTAGTAAAGTTCTTATCATTTTCCAATAAACGGCTTGCCATATATTCTGCAACCATATCAGTTTGAACCTCTGTTAATGGATAATCTTTCATACATCCAGTCATTGCTAACCCTAAGAGACATATAATTATAAGTAAAAACCTTTTCACCTGACCTACCTCCACTTAATTGGATTTTCTATTTATTATCTTAGCATTAATTTGAAATTTCATCAACATAAACCCATAAATTAAGTTTTATAATGAGGTTATATCAAGCTCAAACCAAAATTCCACACCAGAGGAACGGTTAATTATTCCGCATTCCTTATTATGGGATTTCATAATTGCTTTAACAATAGAAAGTCCTATTCCATTTCCGCCATATTCCCTAGTTCTTGCCTTATCTATCTTATAAAACTTTATCCAGACTTTATCAAGCTCTTCTTCCGGAATATTCTCACCGGTATTGAATACTGCTACTCGTACCACATTATCTCTACGAACCAGCTTGATTTCTATAATTTTTTTCCCGTCTATATGGTTCAGAGCATTGCTGATATAGTTTGATACCACCTGCTGTATAAGATATTCATCAGCCCATACAAAGATAGGCCCAGGCGCATCAAAATGTACAGTTACCCCTTTTTGCCTAAAGAGTATCTCATTTGACATCAATACTGATTTTATAAGCTGAACGATATCAAACCGTTCAAAATTGACTTGATTACTACCAAACTCTAACTCATTAAGAGTTAAGAGCTTTTTGACCATCTGATTCATTTTTTTCGCTTCATCGATTATAACTTCACAATAAAAGTTACGGTTTTCCTCATCGTCGTGCACATTTTCAATTAAGCCTTCGGCATAACCTTGAATTAATGATATGGGTGTTTTAAGCTCATGGGATACATTTGATAAAAACTCCTTTCTCATTACATCCATTTCTGTTTTTTTCTGAATATCACTCTGAAGTTCATTATTGGCACTTTTAAGCTCCGATATGGTGTTCTGAAGCTTATCAGATAATATATTTATGCTAGTACCAAGCTCACCTATCTCGTCCATTTTCTTAACAGGATATTTTGCCTCAAAGTCCAGCTCTGACATTCTCTTTGCTATATTAGCCATCTCATGTATGGGTTTTGTATACCTACTACTTACAAGGAGCATGGCAATTACACCTATAACTACCGCCGCAAGACCTATATAACCAAGGAATTGGTTGGCCAGAGCCACACTTTCCTGAATGCTTTCAAAGTTTGATCTTAGAAATACTATCTTGTTATCTTCCAATACGCCTATAAGATCTATATAGTTTGAGTCTAGATGGTTATCATATAACCTATAGATAATATAGTTATCCTCTTCCTGGATAATTGTTCTATCAACCTGATCTAAATTGTCACTCATATAATTTCTAATTAATAGCTGTATCTGTGCCTCTTCTCTTTCACCAAAGTCCAATGGATGCGGATAGCTAGATAGAGGCCCACCTGCAAAGGACATAAGAACATATATATTTACATCACTATTAGAGGATAACCGCTCCATAATTAGGGTATCCTCCTCAGATAAAAATAGTTCATCCTTATTACCCTCATATATATCCTGAACACGATAGAATACATCAGCAATCTGATTCATCTTACAGTGCAGATAATAATCAGCTAAAAATGTTCGGTTGATGAACCAAGTAATAAATAATGTAAACGCTATTAAAGCTGTTAATAATAACGCTAGCTTAAATCTTATGGAGTACTTCATTAGTCCACCTCAAACTTGTAACCAAGCCCCCAGATAGTTTTAATATACTTTCCCTTTTCACCCATCTTGTTTCTTAGCTTCTTTACATGGGTATCAATTGTTCTTGCATCACCAAAATAATCATAGTTCCATACATTATTAAGAATCTTCTCTCTTGAAAGAGCGACACCCCTGTTCATGACAAAGTAGGTTAATAGCTCAAATTCCTTATAACTTAAATCTATAGGTTCGCCATGGATTTTTAATTGATGGGCAGCCTTATCAAGGGTTATACCCCCTATCTCTATAATCCCTTCGTCTATACCTGCTGTCCTTCTAAGAACTGCCTCCACTCTTGCCACCAGTATCTTTGGGCTAAATGGCTTGGATATATATTCATCTACACCCAGCTCAAAGCCTAATAGCTCGTCTTTCTCATCTCCTTTAGCCGTCAGCATAATTATTGGAACATCCGAATACTGCCTAATCTCCCTACATACCTGCCATCCATCAATCTTTGGCATCATGATATCCAATATTATCAATTCGATACCCTTTGTCTGAAAGAATATATCTAAAGCTTGCTCCCCATTCTCTGCTTCAATTACATCATAATTGCTACGTACCA
>JAAYPG010000145.1 GCA_012519905.1 Clostridiales bacterium
GCATTAAAAGGGTTACCTTATATATAGGAGGAATGTATGATACAAGCCAGTAATATAACATTAAGATTAGGAAAGCGTGCATTGTTTGAAGATGTGAACATTAAGTTTACTGAAGGCAACTGCTATGGGCTTATAGGTGCTAACGGTGCCGGTAAATCCACTTTTCTTAAAATATTGAGCGGACAATTAGAGCCGACCAGTGGTGAAGTTATAATCACACCAGGTCAAAGATTGTCCTTTTTACAGCAGGACCATTTCAAATATGATGCCTTTTCAGTATTGGATACTGTCATCATGGGTAACCAGAGACTATATGACATTATGAAGGAAAAGGATGCTATCTATGCCAAGGAGGACTTTACCGATGAGGATGGTATTCGTGCCAGCGAATTGGAGGCTGAGTTCGCATCCATGGACGGTTGGGAAGCCGAGGCTAATGCTGCATCCCTTTTGAATGGACTGGGAATAGATACAGAGCTTCATTATAAGCTGATGAATGAGCTTAATGGTAGCGAAAAGGTTAAGGTTCTTTTGGCCCAAGCCTTATTTGGCAATCCTGATATCCTGCTTCTTGACGAGCCAACTAACCATCTAGATTTGGAAGCCATAAGATGGTTTGAAGAATTCCTAATTAATTTTGAAAATACAGTAATTGTAGTATCCCATGACCGTTATTTTCTAAATAAGGTATGTACCCATATAGCAGACATTGATTATGCCAAGATACAGCTTTATGCTGGTAACTATGATTTCTGGTATGAATCCAGCCAGCTTATGATCAGGCAGATGAAGGAATCCAACAAGAAGAAGGAAGAAAAGATAAAGGAGCTGAAAGAGTTTATTCAACGCTTCTCAGCAAATGCTTCAAAATCTAAGCAAGCAACCTCAAGAAAGAAGGCCTTAGAGAAAATAGAACTGGACGATATTAGGCCTTCCAGTAGAAAATATCCTTATATTGATTTTAGACCTAGCAGAGAAATTGGTAATGAGGTTCTTACAGTCTCTAATATTTCTAAAACAATCGACGGTGTAAAGGTTCTTGATGATATAAGCTTTATTGTAGGTCATGATGACAAAATTGCTTTTGTAGGGCCTGATAGCCTGGCTACAACAACTCTGTTTAGGATCTTGGCAGGGGAGATAGAGCCTGATGAAGGAACTTACAAGTGGGGAATAACCACTCATGTATCCTATTTCCCCAAGGACAACACCAAGCTTTTTGACAGTGATGAGACTATTGTGGATTTTCTTATGCCATACTCTCCTGAAAAGGATGTTACCTATGTCCGTGGCTTTATGGGCAGAATGCTCTTTGCCGGCGAAGAAGGTACAAAGAAGCTTCGCGTGCTCTCTGGTGGAGAAAGGGTCCGTGTTATGCTATCTAGAATGATGATTGCAGGATCAAATGTATTGATGCTTGATGAGCCAACTAACCACCTGGATATGGAATCCATTACTTCATTAAATAATGGACTTATCAAATTCCCAGGCGTCATTCTTTTCACCTCACAGGATCATCAATTTATTCAGACAACCGCTAACCGCATTATGGAGATAACTCCTAACGGATTAATTGATAAGATTACAACCTATGATGAATACCTTGATAGTGATGTTATGGCCAGAAAGAGACAGGTCATGCGCTTTAATAAAGAGGAAGAATTGGAGCTGTAAAACAGCTCCTTTTACTTATATAATTTTCGTCTTATTACATAAAAGGCTTCACAGTAACTATAATCTAGTTTTAGAATATCATATAAATATATAGTTCTAGTAAGGTGATTCAATGCAATACAGAGACAAGGCAAAGATTGAGCTGAAAAACTCTTCTTATGTCCCCGTCCTTAGAGATTCCACTGTCTATTATGGTGGTAGCCAGATGTGGTTTTCCAACGCCAATAAAAGAAGCAAGGATTACATCATTCATCATTATGGTTGTGGTACCATTGCTACTGCTGACCTTTTCTTATACCTGGCATTAAGGAAAAATGCATATCCTAGTGGGGTAACAGAATCTGTTCTACAGGGAACTGACTCAGCTTATTATAAGGATTACATGTCATATGTAAGAAAGATCAATATATACTATACTAAAGCAAAACGATATATTGCCGTCCTTGGGCCAAGGATTGCCTATGCCTTCAATTCATATGCAAGGACATACCAGTTCCCTCTTCGGGCCAAATGGAATCTTTCACTTACCTATTATGATATGCTTGAGCAAATTGAGGAAATGCTCGCTAGGGACATACCTGTGATTCTCTCAATAGGACCCAATATTCCTTTATGGTGGAAGAATGAGGGCATTAACTTTTATAAGAGGGAAATATCCTATGAGAAAGATGACATTTATCATACAAAAGCTTCTAGCGATTATGAAGGTTCATTAGCTTATCCCACCTTATATCAATACCATCAAGTTAAAAACAATATAAACAGCCATTATGTAACTGTTACAGGGCTATATAGAACCGAACCTAATGTTGATGAGCACCAAGAAAATACTGATGTAAAAGAAAAAATCATGCTAAGAATATCCTCCTGGGGTAAGCCTTTTTATATCGACTATAATGAATATAGAGATTATATCGATAAATCAGGAAGTAAATTCACAAGTAGCATGATTTATATTAGATAATAATTATATTATTATATCTGTGCAACTAACAACTCAATTGACTAAGCTAACAGCCATTGTATAGAGGGTTCCAAATAATAATTCCAGAAATCCCAGTTGTGAACACCAGGGCTTTCAATATACTCTACTGGTACTCCCTCATCCTTTAGGAACTGATGAAATGCCCTATTCTCATTAATAAGGAAATCCTCTGTACCACAGGCCATATATATAGCAGGTATGGTTTTATTCTCAGCTTTTAATGTACGAATCAGTTGCTCAGGGTTATTTTCACTTGTCTCAAGCTTATCTAAATCACCAAACACTGAGGTATAATAATGGTAGTCAGCAATGCCATCCTTAAATTCTTCTGTTTTATTCTTTATATTATGTATTATAAGCGCAGAAGAAAGAGCAACTATTTTGCCAAATGTCTCCGGATAATATAAGCCTGTATGGATGGCCCCAAATCCACCCATAGACAAACCACCTATATAGGTATCCTCCTTGTCCATAGCTATATTAAAGGTGTTTCTTAAATAGTCTACTAATTCCTGTCCAACTAAGCTGCAATAAGCCTTTCCTGTCCCTTTTCCATCTAAATAAAAGCTATTCTCACCTGTTGGCATAACAATAGCCATATTATATTTACCTGCTAGCTCCTGTGCCGAGCTACCATATAACCAATCCTTGCTAGACCCTGAATAACCATGAAGTAAAAAAAGCGTCTTCATCTTTCTCTTATAATTATCATTACCATCTGTCACAAAAGAAGGTGAATCATTTGGTAGCACCAACTGAAAGCATGTACTTCTTGCCAGGGCATTAGAGAAATAATCAACTTGTATTAAAGCCATATGTAAACCTCCGCATGAATATATTTGCCATAATTATAACATAAAAAAAGCTATGCAGTACATCAATTTTCCATAGAAAAATTAATATGCATAACTTTATTATTAGATATTCCTAAACTTCTGATATCGTTTTTCCAACATCTCATCAACTGATAGGGTCATCAATTCCTTTAGATCCGCACCTATAGCATCCTTTACCTGAAGGGTAACATACTCGAAGTCATTATGGGCACCACCAGCAGGCTCTTTTATAATTCCATCTATTATGCCAAACTGATACAGGTCCTGAGCAGTAAGCTTCATATCATTTGCAGCTGTCTCGGCTTTAGAAGCGTCCTTATAGAGAATACTGGCAAAGCCCTCAGGGGAAAGTATGGAATATATAGCGTTCTCAAGCATATATATCTTATCAGCCACCCCAAGAGCTAAGGCCCCTCCGCTTCCGCCCTCTGAAATAACCACTGAGATTATCGGAGTCCTTAGCATCATCATTTCTGCTAAATTAGTGGCAATAGCTTCTCCTTGGCCTCTCTCTTCTGCCCCTATACCGCAGAAGGCACCTGGTGTATCAATAAAACATATTACGGGCCTATTAAACTTTTCAGCCTGCTTCATTAATCTTAAAGCCTTTCGATATCCCTCTGGATGAGGCATAGAAAAATTCCTTGAGATATTCTCCTTAGTGTTACGGCCTTTTTGCTGAGCTATTATAGTAACTGGAAGATCATTAAAAAATCCTATCCCACCTACAATAGCCCTGTCCTCCCTGTATAGCCTATCCCCATGTAATTCTACAAAACCTTTAAAAATCAATTCTATATAATCAAGCCCTGTGGGCCTTATTGGCATTCTCGCTAATTTTACCTTATCCCATGGTGTTAAATCCATAATGCCCCTCCTGTCGTGCCTATCCTATGGCCTTACTTCATTCTATAACCATTGAATCAGTTATAGGTAACATCATACTCATGCTTTTTATGCAACTTTAGTAAACTGCCCAAGGTATTCTTTAGCTTATCCCTGGTAACTATCTTGTCTACAAAGCCATGCTCCAATAGAAACTCAGCTCTCTGAAACCCCTCAGGAAGCTTCTGTCCTATAGTTTGCTCAATAACTCTGGGCCCTGCAAATCCAATTAAGGCGCCGGGCTCCGCTAATATAATATCTCCTAGCATAGCAAAGCTGGCTGTTACACCACCGGTAGTTGGGTCTGTAAGGACTGTAATATATAATAGTCCTGCCTGACTATGCTTTGCCACTGCTGCACTTACCTTAGCCATCTGCATTAAAGAAAATATACCTTCTTGCATTCTAGCTCCACCTGAAGCAGTAAAAACTATCACTGGTAATCGCTCGTGAGTTGCCTTTTCATACATCCTACATAGCTTCTCACCAATGGCTGTACCCATACTGCCCATAAAAAAGGATGCATCCATAACCCCTATATATGTGGGATACCCACAGATAAGACCCCGGCCAGTTACAAGTCCATCCACAAGCCCTGTCTGAGTCTGAGTTTTTACCAGCTTATCAGCATAACCAGGGAAATTAAGAGGATCCCTGGTTGTTAATTGATGATCCATTTCCACAAATGTATCCTCATCCAGGATCATCTCCAGACGTTCATTTGCAGACACCCTAAAGCAGTATCCACATTCACAGGTCTTATGGCTCTTTATAAGTAACTTTGTATATATAAGCTTGCCACATCCGGGGCATTTTGTCATAATACCCTGAGGTACATTCGGTTTATCCTCTTCTGACCCTCTTAGCTCCTGGGGCCTAGAACGATATACCTTAGTAGTTGCGTATTGCTTGGCTTTAAACAGATTTCTACTCATAATTCATCTTTCCTTCGATTATGCCTGTATGGTAATGTCCTGATAGGATTTCATCTCTTTCTAATAGCTCATATTGAAAATCAATGTTAGTTTCTATACCATCAATGACCAGCTCAGCTAGAGCTCTTTTCATTCTATTTATAGCTTCCTCTCTGCTATTTCCGTGGGCTATAACCTTAGCCAGCATTGAATCATAGCAGGGTGGCACCATATAACCTGGATATAGGGCACTATCCACACGGATACCTAATCCTCCAGGAAATAGTACATTTTCCACAAGCCCAGGACAGGGGAGAAATCCTCTTTTTGGGTCCTCAGCGTTGATTCTACATTCTATGGCATGGCCACGAAATACAATATCCCTTTGCCTATAGGTAAGCCTATCGCCCGAGGCTATTTTTATCTGTTCCTTTATTATATCAATTCCAGTAACCATCTCTGTAACGGGATGCTCTACCTGAATTCTTGTATTCATCTCCATAAAATAATAATTATTCTCATCGTCTAGTAAAAATTCTATAGTACCTGCATTTACGTATCCTGTGGCTTTTGCAGCCTTCACAGCCGCATTTCCCATCCTGGTCCTTAGCTCCTCACTAATAACAGTACAGGGGGATTCCTCCATCAACTTTTGATTTCTTCTTTGTACCGAGCAATCCCTCTCACCAAGATGTATAACATTTCCATGCTTATCAGCAAGAATTTGAAATTCCACATGCTTAGGATTAATGATCAACTTTTCCATGTATACCTTGTCATCACCAAATGCTGCTTGTGCTTCATTTTTTGCAGAGCTTATGGCCTTATCTAAATCACAGGCAGAATATACAGCCCGCATACCCTTGCCTCCACCTCCAGCAGAAGCCTTTATCATAACAGGATATCCAATCTGCTTTGCCAGTTCCTTAGCATCCTCTATATTATCTATCTCACTTTCGCTTCCAGGCACCACAGGGACACCTGCCTTTAGCATGGTTTCTCTGGCCCTTGATTTACTACCAAGTAACTCTATCGTATCTGCGTCTGGGCCGATAAATGTAATATTGCAGTCCTCACACATTCTGGCAAATGAGCTATTCTCCGAAAGAAAGCCAAAGCCCGGATGGATTGCACTTGCACCTGTAAGAACGGTTGCACTTATGATGTTTTGCATATTTAAGTAGCTATCCTTTGATTTAGAAGGGCCTATACATATAGCCTCATCAGCCATAAGTACATGTAAGGCCTCTCTATCCGCCTCAGAATATATTGCAACAGTCTCTATGCCCATTTCCTTGCAGGCACGAATAATTCTTACAGCTATTTCCCCGCGGTTTGCTATTAATATTTTATGAAACATCTACTTCTCCTTATTTTTCACTAATCCCTCTATTCATTTGGGTTTGCACCGTCACCTATTGCAAATGTAAATATTGCCTCTACTGCCACCTCATCCTCTACATAGGCTTTTGCAGACCCAACTCCAAAGCTTCCCTTGTTTTTTATTATTTCTACATCCAATATCAGTACATCACCAGGTACAACCTGGCGCCTAAATCTAACCTTATCCATGCCTCCGAAATACACTATTTTTCCCGCGTGTTTCTCTTCAGAGAGCATTACCACTGCTCCCGTCTGAGCCAGAGCTTCCAATATTATTACCCCCGGCATAACTGCCTTTCCAGGAAAATGTCCCACAAAATATGGTTCATCCATAGTTACGCACTTTCTTCCTACACCATGTACTCCCGGCTCAAGCTTTTCTATACGGTCAACTAAAAGAAACGGAGGTCGGTGAGGTATTATTTTTTGTATTTCATCCACATTTAACATAATAATCCCTTTCTAATATAATAGCAAGACTTTTCCATATTTTAGTGCAATATGGGTCTAAACAGTTATAAAACATACTTTATTCATTAAGCTAATTCATTATGATTGAAGCTACTTACTTTACTATAAATAAAGGCTGCCCAAATTCCACCATTTCCTCATTTTCTACCAAGCATTCAATTATTTCGCCTTCCACTTCACTTTCTATCTCATTCATCAGCTTCATTGCCTCTATGATGCAGACTGGCTGACCCTTCTTTACAAGATCTCCTTTACTTACAAATGGGGGCTTATCCGGGGCAGGTTGACGATAAAAGGTTCCTACCATTGGAGAAAGAATCTTCTTAGCTCCAGCTAATATGGTATCCTTTGACTTGTCTGCATCTAAGCTATCTGGCCCCTGATTGATAGCTGGTGTTTGAACAGGCTGCGAATTTACATTAGGTATCTGCTCACCACCCGAGCAGGGTGCCGGATATCCACTGCCGATATTCTTCTCCAGCTCAAGCTTAAATTCATCATGTTCTATTGCAATCCTAGTAATACCCATTTTAGTCATTTCCTGCATAAGATTAACTATTTCCTTATATTCCATGGCTATACCTCCATATTTTTAAAGATTAAGCTTGCATTATGACCTCCAAAACCTAGGCTATTGGTCATTACATAAGATAACTTACTCTCTCGTCCCTTACCGGGTACATAATCCAAATCACATTCCTCATCCGCCTCGAGAAGACCTATGGTTGCCGGAATAAAGCCCTCATCTATGGCCTTGATAGAGACTACTGCCTCAACTGCTCCTGCTGCTCCAAGAAGATGACCTATCATGGATTTGGTTGAGCTTACGGGTATATTATAGGCTTCATCTCCAAAAGCCGCCTTCATAGCCAGGGTTTCCAACTTGTCATTAATAGGTGTACTTGTGCCATGGGCATTTACATAGGAAATATCCTTGGGACTTATACCCGCCTCCCTCATGGCATTTCTCATAGACATGGCTCCACCGTGTCCATCTGGAGAAGGTGATGTAATATGATAGGCATCAGCGGTGGCACCATAACCCACTATTTCTGCATAGATTCTTGCACCACGGTTTATGGCATGATCATAAGCCTCCATAAGCAGGATGCCTGCCCCTTCGCCCATGACAAAACCATCTCTTTCCCTATCAAATGGAATAGAAGCCCTAAGAGGATTCTGGCTTAAGGATAAAGCTGTAAGAGCATTAAAGCCTGCCACACCTAAGGGGGTAATGGAAGCCTCCGTACCACCTGCCAAAATCATATCCGCATAGCCGTGCTTAATGTTTCTATAGGCTTCTCCTATACTGTGTGTACCACTAGCACAGGCTGTTACCACATTGGTGCATACACCCTGAGCACCAAATTTTATAGCTATATTACCCGCAGCCATATTGGTGATTGTCATAGGTATGAATAAGGGGTTTACTCTTCTAGGTCCCTTACCTGTCAAGGTATTTGCTTCCTTTTCTATCTTCTCAAGGCCCCCAATACCTGAACCTACTATCACCCCAAAGCGATCCTTATCAATGCTATCTAAATCAATTCCTGAATCTTTAATTGCCTGTACAGAAGCTGCTATAGCAAATTGAGAAAACCGATCCATCCTTCTTGCTTCCTTAAAGTCCATATATAACTTAGGATCAAAATCCTTTACAGCAGCAACTAGCTTTACAGCAAAGGCCTCGGTATCAAAGTTTTTGATAAAATCAATACCACATACCCCTGCCTTTACATTTTCAAAAAACTCCTCCACCGTATTTCCAATCGGTGTAACTGCTCCTAAGCCTGTTATTACCACTCTCTGTTCCATAGCTACCTCTCATTCCTCTGCCATATAACGGCATGAATATAGTGAATCCTGAATCTATCCATCATTTCTACTGACATAAGGTATTACATTACCATACCTCCATCAACCTGTAATACCTGACCAGTTATATAGTTTGCTGCTTCCGATGCCAAGAAGCTTACAGCCCCTGCCACTTCATCTGCACTACCAAAGCGACCAAGAGGGATGGCTGCTATACTCGCCTCCTTAACCCTATCAGCTAAGGCATCTGTCATATCTGTCTGTATAAAGCCTGGGGCTACTGCATTTACAGTAATACCCCTACTAGACAGCTCTCTGGCTGCTGACTTGGTTATACCGATTACCCCTGCCTTTGATGCTGCATAATTTGCCTGGCCAATATTTCCGGCAATACCTACTACCGATGATATGTTTATGATCTTACCGAATCTTTGCTTTAGCATGACTTTAGCAGCATGTTTCATGCAGAAGAAGGTTCCCTTAAGATTAATATTGATTACCTGGTCAAATTCCTCTTCTGACATCCTAATAAGGAGATTATCCTTATTTATACCTGCATTGTTTACCAGAATATCCAGGGTCTTATATTCATTTATTGCTTGATCAATTAGATTTTTAGCCTCTTCCTCCTGGCTTATGTCTGCTCTTATGGCTATGGCTTCACCACCTGCATTCTTTATAGCCGATAAAAGCTCATCCACCTGACTTATACTATTTCTATAATTTAATACAACCTTTGCGCCATAATGAGCAAATTGCAGAGCTATTGCTCTTCCTATTCCTCTTCCTGCACCAGTAATTATTGCTGTTTTCCCACTTAGCATATTAATCTCCATTTCCCTTCAGCTTTCTTAATCTTCCTATATACCACATATTCAAGCTCAATATCTAAGACAAGGATTGTAGGGCGGATACAGTCTCCTTAAGGGAAGCCATATCCTCTACCTGATAGCAACCAAGTCCACGGTCAATCTTCTTTACAAAGCCCGATAAGGTCCTTCCTGGTCCAAGCTCTACAAAGTGCCTAACACCATCCTCTATCATTCTCCGGATTGACTGTTCCCAGAGCACACTATTCATTACCTGTTTATAAAGTAGGCCCTTAACCTCATCTACACTATGAATATAATCAGCGGTTACATTGCTGATTACAGGTAGCTTTAGGCTACCCAGGGTCAGATTATCTAGTTCTTTCTTTAAATTATCAGCCGCTGGGGCAAGCATGGAGGTATGAAAGGGAGCACTTACAGCTAGATAGACAGACCTTTTAGCTCCTAGCCTCTTGGCTATCTCTGCAGCCTTCTCCACAGCCTTTACCTCGCCCCCAATAACAATCTGACCGGGACAGTTGTAATTGGCAGCTTCCACAATGCCATATTCTTTAGCTTCCTCACATGCCTCTCTTATCTTATCTTCAGAAAGACCAAGAATTGCACACATTGTTCCCTTTCCTTCAGCCACCGCCTCCTGCATGAACCTACCACGCTTTTGTACCAAAGGTATAACCTGAGATAAGGTAAATACGCCGCTGATTGTAAGGGATGTATATTCTCCTAGACTTAATCCTGCCGTTACATTAGGAAAAATTTCATATCTTGATAGAGCATAATAGGCAGCTATGGACGTGGCTAGGATGGCTGGCTGTGTATATTCAGTACGACTAAGCTCATCCTTACTTCCCTCAAAAATTATATCTGAAAGCTTAATTTTCAATCTCTCATCAGTCTCATCAAATATTCTTTTACATTCAGTAAAGTTATTATAAAACTCCTTACCCATTCCAATATATTGGGATCCTTGGCCGGGAAAGAGAAAGGCAATCTTCTCCATAGCAACCTCCTTCCATTTATTTTTTATTTATATACTGCTTTAGATATTTATAAGTCCTATACTTAAGCAATCTACTTATTTCTATTTGCAGAAAGCAAGTTATTAGTCTGTGTCATTATTTCATCTATTATTTCCTTACAGCTTTGCTCCTTGTCTACAATAGCTGCTATCTGGCCTGCCATGATGCTACCATTATCCATATCCCCTTCTAGTACGGCTCTGGCCAGGGCCCCCGCTCCAAGCTTCTCATATTCCTCCAAAGGGGCCATCGAAAGGTCAAGCTCATTGAAGCGTCTGCTAAGCTTATTCTTTATGACCCTGACTGGATGTCCGGTTCGCCTACCTGTAACGACTGTATCTATATCCTTAGCCTTCAAAATCTTACTCTTGTAATTTTCATGTATCGTACATTCATATGCAGTAAGAAAACGGGTTCCTATCTGTACTGCATCAGCACCAAGCATAAGAGCCGCTGCCATTCCTCTACCGTCTGCTATACCTCCGGCAGCTATGACAGGAACATCCACTGCATCAACTATCTGCGGGACCAAAACCATAGTGGTTAACTCTCCCACATGTCCACCAGCCTCTGTACCCTCCGCAATTACCGCATCAGCCCCACTTCTTACCATTCTCTTTGCAATTGCTACTGAGGGCACAACAGGTATAACTTTTATATTGTGAGCCTTCCACATATCCATATGTTTTCCAGGTGTACCTGCTCCGGTAGTAACCACCTTAATACCTTCCTCGCACACCATCTTAGCCATCTCATCAGCATGAGGACTTAATAGCATAATATTAACACCAATTGGTTTAGTAGTAATTTTTTTTGCTTTTTGAACCTCACTACGAATCACTTCAACAGGTGCTGTACCTCCTGCTATAATCCCTAGTCCTCCAGCCTCAGATACGGCTGCTGCCAAGGATGCATTTGCAATCCATGCCATTGCCCCCTGGAATATGGGATATTCTATTCCTAACATCTCACATATTTGTGATTTCATCGCTCCCACTCCTGTCTATAACCTATCCTATAATCTGTAAAGTCCAACTATGCTTCTTTTCTCTTCTCAAGATAGGCTTCTATATCACCTATTGTATTAATGTTCTCCGTATCCTCTGTAGGAATTTCAATACCGAACTCCTCCTCAAGACTCATTATTACTTGGAATAAATCCAGGGAATCCGCACCCAAGTCATCCTTTAATGAAGTCTCAGGCTTAAGAGCAGCAAGCTCTACTCCTAATTGTTCTGCTACAACCTCTTTTACTTTGTTTAAATCCATGTTTAAATCCTCCTTCATATTTTAATATATCTTATCTCCACTCTAGCAATATAGAACCACTTGTCATTCCACCACCAAAGCCTACCAAAATCAACCTATCCCCCTGCTTTAATTCACCAGTAGCTACTAATTCATCTAGTGCTATTCCTATACTTGCCGCAGAGGTGTTACCATAGCGGTCCAGATTCATATAGAACCGTTCAAGAGGTACTTTACAGAACTTTGAAGCCTGTTCAATTATTCTTTGGTTGGCTTGATGGGGTATTATATATGCTATATCATCTATTGATAATCCTGCCTTCTTGAGTATATTATTGATATTATCTGTTATAGTTCTGACAGCATATTTAAAGACCTCCTGCCCAATCATTTCTATCTTGGGTAGCCTATATAGATCTTTCTTGGGCATCCCTTGCATCTCTATCTCCGTTGGCTGAAAATGACTGGGAGACTTAACATATGGGTTTTGCAAGGGTATGGCAGAACAGGTCAAAAGATTACTCTTACTACCATCTGCCTCAAGCCTAGATGCTAGAAGCACCCCGCCTTTATCAGTTTTAGACATTACTACCGCCCCTGCTCCATCTCCAAACAGCACACAGGATGAACGATCCTCCCAATCCAAAATTCTAGATAAGGTTTCAGAACCTATTACCAGGACATTCTCATACATACCACTCTTAATAAATTGCTCAGCTGTTACCATACCATATATCATTCCGGTACATGCAGCTGTCAAATCAAAGGCCGCTGAATTCACTGCTCCAATTCTCTCCTGTACTATGCATGCACAGGACGGCATAAAGTAATCTGGAGTGATTGTTGTACATATGATTAAATCTATATCCTCTGGCTTAAGGCCCGCCTCTACTACAGCTCTTTTTCCTGCCTCATAAGCCAAATCCGAGGTACTTATACCTGTTGAAACCCTCCTTTCACGAATTCCCGTTCTGGTCCTAATCCATTCATCACTGGTATCAACTAATTCGCTTAAATCATCATTGGTCATTATATGCTCCGGCAGATATCTACCGGTACCTATGATAGCTACATGGCTCATCTTGGTGCCCTCCTATCAGCTCTTATTACTTTTATTATCTGAAGTCATGTAGATATCCTTCAGATGTTTATTCAACTTCCGGAGTGCTGAAAGTAATATCTCCTCCTCGTCCTGGTTAAAGTCTTCCATAACTTCCTTTACCATATCCATATGAAACTTCTCATGAATACGGTAAGCAAGCTTTCCCCTATTTGTGAGACTGACATTTACTATTCTTCGATCAATATCACTTCTGGAACGTTCTACATACCCCTTTTTTATTAGCTTATCAATGGCTGTAGTCAAAGTACCCATTGTAATATCCAGCTTTGAGGCTATCTCAGACATGGTCCTTGAACCATATAGCCCAACTGCCTCTATAGTATGGATTTCTGTTATAGAAAGATCCTTAAATGCACCACTCTTAATCGAATATTCCTCAATATGGGTTATGTCATCATAGATTTCTACCAGAATTCTATTGATCTCTAAAAATTTGTCCTTCACTAAATCACTCCTAATTATTTATCCTAGCTTAACCCTGTAAGTTTTTTATATTTTGTAATTCAAATAGTTTGATAATCAAAATATATAATATAATATATACTATGTCAAGTTTTATTTTTTGACAATAAAAAAGTTATTTGGTAACCTTCAATCAGTTACTAAATAACTCTTTATAATTATTTATAATTCATACAAGAGCTCCCCATATGAGGGAACTGGCCACAGCTCCTTATCTACTATGCACTCTAGAGCATCTATAGGCGTACGAAGTGCTATCATGGCAGGCCTGACCTTCTGATAGAAGAACTCAGCCTTCTCCTCTAATCTAGTCTTTGTTACAGCCTCGCTCACATATCTTTGAAGTATCTCCAAGGCAGTCTTAGTCTCAGATAATAATCTAGAAGCCTCTTTTAATAAATCCTTTTGTACATAAAGGTCAGCCTCAGGCATAGCATTTCTAACAGAATTAATAGTTTCAGCAAGAAGCTTGGTGTATTTTATGACAGCCGGGATATACTGAACGCTTGCCATCATAATCATAGTCTTAGCTTCTATGTTGATTGCTTTACAATAGGAATCATAGAGTACGTCCTTACGGGCATATAGCTCGGATTTTGATAAAACCTTATGCCTCTCGAATAAAGCTATTGCCTTATCTGTAACTAAGGCAGGTATTGCCTCCACCATGGATTTTAGATTGGGAAGTCCCCTTCTTTCAGCTTCCTCTACCCATTCCTTTGTGTATCCGTTGCCATTAAATATAATTCGCTTATGGTCTCTTATGGTTTTTCTTAATAGCTCATGAACTGCTAGATTAAAATCCTTAGCCTTCTCTAGCTCATCGGCCATATCACATAGCACATCAGCTACTATGGTATTTATTACTGTGTTTGCCATCCCCACTGACATAGATGAGCCAACCATTCTAAATTCAAATTTATCTCCTGTAAAGGCAAAGGGCGATGTACGGTTCCTATCAGCCCCATCCTTAAATAACTCAGGAATTGAGTGGACCCCCATATTTATCCTTGCATAGTCTTCATTTCCTTTGGCTTCACCATTCTCCATTACCTGATTTAAAAGATCCTCAAGCTGGGAGCCCAAGAAAATTGATATAATCGCAGGAGGAGCCTCATCCTCCCCTAGTCTATGGTCATTCCCCGGATTTACAGCTGAAACCCTAAGGATATCTCCATAAAGATCTACAGCCTTGATTACAGCTGTTAGGAATAAGAGAAATTGTGTATTCTTATGGGGTGTTTTGCCCTGTTTTAATAAATTGACCCCTGTATCTGTTAATATAGACCAGTTATTATGCTTACCGGACCCATTAACCCCTGCAAATGGCTTCTCATGGAGTAAACAGGCTAGATTATGGCGATTCGCAACTCGCTTCATACACTCCATAACTAACTGATTATGATCAGTTGCAATATTTGCAGTGGTATAAATCGGTGCCAATTCATGCTGTGCAGGAGCAGCCTCGTTATGCTGAGTCTTTGCAGTCACTCCCATCTTCCACAGCTCTAAATTCAACTCCTTCATAAATGAAGCGACTCGTTCCTTAATACAGCCAAAATAATGGTCCTCCATCTCCTGGCCCTTAGGTGGCATGGCTCCAAAAAGAGTTCTTCCTGAATATATTAAATCATCACGTTTAAGATATTTAGCCTTATCTACAAGAAAATACTCTTGCTCAGGCCCTACTGACGGACTTACATGGGTAACTTCAGTATTGCCAAATAACCTAAGTATACGAATTACCTGAGTGTTTAAAGCCTCCATGGACCTAAGAAGCGGTGTCTTCATATCCAAGGCTTCCCCTGTATAAGAGCAAAATGCAGTTGGAATACATAGGGTTACACCTAAAGCATCCTCACGCAAAAAGGCTGGTGATGTACAATCCCAGGCAGTATAGCCTCTGGCCTCAAATGTAGCTCGAAGACCTCCTGATGGGAAAGAAGAAGCGTCGGGCTCTCCTTTAATAAGCTCCTTACCTGAAAACTCCATAATTATCTTACCATCAGATGTAGGGCTCAAAAAAGAATCATGCTTTTCAGCTGTAATACTTGTCATTGGCTGAAACCAATGGGTATAATGAGTAGCTCCATGCTCAATAGCCCAATCCTTCATGGCATTAGCTACCACCTCTGCAACACTAGGATCAAGCTCCTCACCATTCTCAATTGTTTTTCTAAGAGCCAAATAGATTTTCTTTGGCAACTTCTCAATCATTACAGCATCACTAAACACATCAATACCAAAAATATCAGTTAAACGTTCTGACATAAGCCTTCCTCCCACCTTATCCATATAAATCATATACAGGATATTTTATTCCAGATACCATTCATCCTTTCCTGTCTCCTCAGCCGGTCCTTCAGATTCAGGCATGTATTTTTTAAATACCTTTTCTAACATTAGAGAATTAACAAACATGACGGCTGCCGGTGCAATTAAAATAAAAGGAAAAAAGAAATATATAATAACCACAGCTAATAGGTTAACTATAATCATAGGTATGGTAAAATGTATATGTCTCATTGACATAAAGACCGCTGCCTTAACTAGCTGCTTTACTGTCATATCAAATCTTGATAGTATAGGGAATACAAACATTGAAAATGCAACCACTAGGAATGTGATACCGATAAAGACACCCATTAGTAAGGAGCCCTTGGTACTATCCGGTTCTGTCAGTCCATAGGCATAGAATATGTCAAAGCCAAGAATAAAGAATATGATTGTAAGTATAACCCCCACTATAGCTCCGCGCTTAAAATTCAGCCTAAAGGACTTAAAAAACTCTCTGAACACATAGCCTCTTTCTCTTCGTATAGTCTTTACGACTGTGTAATATAATGCAGTGTTCGCAGGCCCAATTGTAATTATAGGTATACATATCAATATATAAGCAATACTTACTAGAAGCATATCGCATATTTTAGTTAATACCGTAAAGAGCGGATTGTCCAAGTTAAAAAAATTACCCATTATTCGTCTCCCTTTTTCTTTTTTATTCAATTTACTATAACACAAATTGTAATTTTATTAAAGAGAAAAATAAATATATCAACGAGAAATGCCCCTGCAAAGTAGACAGGGGACATTTTTTAGATGAATTTATTTATAGTATTAGAAGCAATCATCAAGTAGCTGGAAGTAGGCCTGTGAATGTACGCATGCAGGACAAACATCTGGTGCGCTATCTCCTTCATGGACATAACCACAATTTAGGCATTTCCAAAATACCTTGCCATCCTTTTTAAAGACTGTTCCATTTTTGATATTTTCTAAGAGCTTACGAAATCTCTCCTCATGATGCTTTTCAACTGATGCAATAAGCAAGAAGCGTTCTGCAATATCTTCAAAGCCCTCTTCTTTAGCAATCTTAGCAAAAGCAGGATAATCGACATCAGCCTCCTCATGCTCACCGTCTGCAGCTGATCTTAAATTAGCTTTGGTATCACCATATGCGAAGGGATATGTAGCATTGATATCAACTGGTGCAGGATTCTCGCCATCAAGATATTGTAGAGCCAGTTTCATAAATACCTTTGCATGCTCCTTCTCATTCTCTGCGGTCTCCATGAATATGTTTTGTATCTGCTTATAACCTTCTTTACCTGCAACTGAAGCAAAATAGGTATATCTCATTCTAGCCTGAGACTCACCCGCAAATGACTTCATAAGATTTTCCAACGTCTTTGTTCCACGCAAATTACCCATATGTTACCTCCTATTTCGTGTGATTTCCCATATATAATACCACATGTTATATAATTTTTCCACAGAGCTTTAGCCGAAAGGCGTTCTCTAAGTGGGTTCGAAAGCAAATCAGTGCAGAAATAGCTTGTAGCCTACTTGACTGTATTAGGATAATGAATGTATGAAAAGCCCGCTTCTAAGCTTCGGTTCAAACCATGTAGACTTTGGAGGCATAAGCTTTCCTGCATCCGATACCTCAAATAACTCAGTTATGGATGTTGGATACATTGAAAAAGCCACACGCATATCATCAGCTGCCCGCCTTTCAAGTTCCTTAAGCCCTCTTATTCCCCCTATAAAGTCAATTCTATCATCAACTCTCGGATCCTTAATACCTAAGATGGGTTCTAGAAGGTAGTTTTGCAAAATAGACACATCTAAGGACTCCACAGGATCATTCACAGCTCTTAAAGCCTCCTTGGCCCTAAGCTGGTACCAGCATCCATCTAAAAACATTCCATAGGTGGCCTTCTCCTTTGGCATATAGGGTGATTTTCCTTCCTCTGATACATCAAAATTCACCTTTACCCTATCTATGAACTCCTCCTTGCTTAATCCATTTAAATCCTTAACGGCACGGTTATAGGGTAAAATCATAAGCTGATCATGGGGAAATAGGACTGAAAGAAAATAGTTAAATTTCTCATCTCCACTATATCCAGGATTCTCATCCCTTCTTTTTAGCCCTACCTTGACTGCAGAAGCAGACCTATGATGCCCATCTGCTATATATATTTCCTTCACCTGGGAGAATGCATCCCTTATAGTTGTAACCTTATCAAGGTCCGATATTCTCCACACATGATGTCCTATCCCATCAGAAGAAGTAAAGTAATAAAGTGCCTCCTCCTTCTTAGTTTCCTCTATAACTCTATTAATTTCCTTTATGGAACGATATGCAAGAAAAATTGGTCCTGTCTGAGCATCACAGACATCCACATGGCGTATCCTGTCCTGCTCCTTATCTTCCCTGGTATTCTCATGTTTTTTTATAACATTATTGAGGTAATCATCTATAGAAGCACAGGCCACAAGCCCGGTCTGGGAACGACCTTCCATTACCAACTCATATACATAATAACATTCTTCCTTGTCTACTACAAAGTTACCTTCCCGAATCATTTCCTGCAGAAGATCTCTGGCTTTAGCATAAACTTTGTCATCATAGGTATCCACCTCGTCACCAAAGTTTGTCTCAGCTCGATCTATTCTCAAAAAGGACAAAGGTTCCCTTTCTATTTCCTTCTTGGCTTCCTCACGATTATATACATCATAGGGCAGCGCCGCTATTCTATGGGCAACTGACCTTTCAGGTCTTGTACAGATAAATGGTTTTACTACTGCCATATCATTACCTCCTCTTGTCATAAAAACGTTATATATTTTAGTATCATAATAATTGTATCATTTATATGTCAACAACTAGATTGTTTCTACCATCTTCTTTAGAAAAAAGATGTCCCATAATAATATCATTATGCTGACATCCTTTTTCACTATATTTTATTAATTATTTAACCCTTCTAACATTAAGTACTCCCTCAATCCCCTTAAGCTTTGAAACCACTTCACCATTAACTGGTGTATCTATATCAATAAGTGTATAAGCATATTCGCCTCTACTCTTATTGACCATATTTGCGATATTTACATCAAGCTCTGAAAAACTTCCTGTAAATTGTGTAAGCATTTTAGGAATATTTCTATGGAGAATTGCGATACGGCCCTCTGTTGTACATATGCCAGCATCACAGTTAGGATAGTTTACAGAATTTTTAATATTTCCGTTCTCCATATAATCCATAAGCTGCTTAACTGCCATCATTGCACAATTATCCTCAGATTCCTCAGTGGAAGCTCCTAGGTGAGGAATTGCTATAACTCCTTCCATATTAGCAGTCTTATCATTGGGGAAGTCTGTAACATATTTTGCTACTTTACCTGACTTTAATGCCTCTTCCATATCGGCATCATTTACCAGAAGATCTCTTGAGAAGTTGAGGATTATAACTCCATCCTTCATCTTGGAGATAGCTTCTTTATTAATCATTTGCTTTGTATTACTATCAGGATTATCATCCTCTATTAGAGGAGTGTGTATGGTAATATAGTCACAATCCCTATAAATGTCTTCTCTATTCTTTACATGGATAACCCCTCTTGACAGATTCCAGGCACTATCAACAGATATAAATGGATCACAGCCATATACAGTCATTCCCAAATGTGTTGCGGCATTTGCAACCAATACTCCTATGGCTCCAAGGCCAATTACACCTATCTTCTTGTTTTTTATCTCTTTACCAGCGAACTGGCTTTTTCCTTTTTCAACAAGCTTGCCTACACCGGTTTCTCCCTTAATAGTCTGAACCCAGTTAACACCACCAATTATATCACGGGAGGCTAGCATAAGACCTCCTATAACCAGTTCCTTAACTCCATTGGCATTAGCCCCCGGAGTGTTGAATACAACTATTCCTTTTTCAGCACATTTATCTAAGGGTATATTATTAACGCCTGCTCCTGCTCTTGCTATAGCCTTTAGGTTATCTGAAAATTCCATATCATGCATGGCTGCACTTCTAACTAAAATCACATCGGCTTCATTTACATCATCCGTCTTACTATAAGCATCGGAAAATAAATTCAAGCCTATTGATGCAATCGGATTAAGACAGTTATATTTCATCTTGTTTACTCTCCTTCCCTACACAGGTTAATTCACAAATCTATCACTAATATTCTCACTAGTTATGATAAAACTTCTTATAAATTCTCTGCTTCGAATTTTCTCATGAACTTAACCAAAGCTTCAACACCCTCATAAGGCATAGCATTATATATGCTGGCCCTCATACCACCTACGCTTCTATGTCCCTTCAGATTCTCCAGGCCTGCTGCCTTAGCTTCTTTTACAAACTTCGCATCCAGCTCCTCATTACCAGTTACAAAGGGTACATTCATTAATGAACGGTCTTCCTTCACTACAGTTCCTTTAAATAACTTACTCTCATCTAAGTAGTCATAAAGAAGCTTAGCCTTTATCTCATTCTTTTCCTTCATAGCCTCAAGGCCACCCATGTTCTTAATCCATTTGAACACCTTTCCACAGATATAGATACCATATGCAGGAGGTGTATTATATAAAGAAGCATTGTCAGCATGAGTCTTGTACTTTAACATGGTAGGTGTTCCTGGTAAGGTATCCTCAGTGATTAAGTCTTCTCTAATAATTGCTATAACCACACCTGCAGGTCCTACATTCTTTTGTACTCCACCAAATAAAAGACCATACTTGGTTACATCAATCGGTTCTGATAGGATACAAGAGGATATATCAGCTACAAGATCCTTTCCCTTAGTATTTGGTAGACTCTTAAATTTCGTACCATAGATAGTATTATTCTCGCATATGTATACATAATCAGCATCTTCGGAAATCGGAAGATCCGAGCAATCAGGTATATATGAGAAGGTTTTGTCAGCAGATGAAGCTATTGCATTGGCCTTTCCATATAAAGCCGCCTCCTGATATGCTTTCTTAGCCCATTGTCCAGTGATTATATAGTCTGCTACCTTATTCTTCATAAGATTCATAGGAACAGCTGCAAACTGCTGGGATGCCCCTCCCTGAAGGAAGAGAACCTTATAATTATCAGGAATATTCATTAGTTCCCTTAAATCCTTCTCTGCCTCCTGTATAATACCTTCATATACCTTAGATCTGTGGCTCATCTCCATTACAGACATTCCTGAACCCTTATAATCAAGCATTTCTTCTGCTGCTTCCTTGAGTACTTCTACTGGAAGCATAGCCGGTCCGGCTGAAAAATTATAAATTCTTCCCATTTCAAAAAACCTCCTCAATTTTTTTATTTTTATAGCAATAATTATAACGGAGGTTTTACCTCCTCAATTTTTTATTTTATAGCAATAATTATAACGGAGGTTTTACCTCCTCAATTTTTTTTTATAGCAATAATCATAACGGAGGTTTTACCTCCCACAATCCCCTTATACTATTTCAATTTAAACCATTATAACTTTAATTAAGTAAAGTGATATTAGTATTATAAAACTATGTTATTTTTTTGTCAATACGTTTCTAACAGGTATAGCAGTTATATATTCTAATAAATCTTATAAGTTTGATGAAGAAAAAAGACTTTTTTCATACTATTAAATACACAAAAAGGGAGGGATACAGCTTTACCTGCTGAATCCGTCCCTTCTGTATCTTTACTTATCCTTTAAGTCCTCTTCTGAAAATACTTCCTCAATGGGAGCGCCCGGAGCTACCATCGGCCATACCTTTTCATCACAGTCAATATTACAATCGACTACAACAGGCTCATTCAAAGCCAGTACTTCCTTTAATACTTCTTCAACTTCTTCAATCTTAGTTATCCTGTAGGCTTTGGCACCCATAGCCTCAGCTAACTTAACAAAATCCACTTTATCCTTAAGATTAGTATTTGAATACCTCTTTCCATAGAATAAGGTCTGCCATTGACGTACCATTCCAAGCACTTGGTTATTTAATATTATTTGAATAATCGGAATATTATAACGGGTTGCTGTCGCAATTTCGTTCATATTCATCCTAAAACATCCATCACCGGCAATATTTATTACAGTAGCATCAGGCCTGCCTACCTTGGCACCAATAGCTGCACCCAAACCATAACCCATGGTTCCGGCACCTCCTGAGGTTAGTAGGGTTCTTGGCGCCGTGTAGCTATAGTACTGTGATGCCCACATCTGATGCTGACCAACCTCCGTAGCGATAACTGCTTTACCCCCAGTAAGCTCATATAATTTCTCTATAATATATGGTCCTGTCAGTATGTCTTTTCTATAGGTACCAGGAAACTTCTTCTTTAAATCAAGAATATGGTCTATCCATTCCTTATGATCCTGTTGCTCAAGCATCTTATTAAGTCTAATTAATACCTCTTTAATATCTCCGATAACTGATTGATGGGTCTGAACGTTCTTATTTATCTCAGCTGGATCAACATCAATCTGTAGTATCTTTGCCTTGCGGGCAAATTTGCTCGTATTGCCTGTCACTCTATCTGAGAACCTAGCTCCAATAGCTATCAATAAATCACACTCTGTTATACCTAGATTAGAAGGCTTGGAACCATGCATACCAACCATGCTGGTATATCTGGGATCGGTACCATCAAAAGCTCCCTTACCCATAAGTGTATCTGCTACAGGGGCATCAACCTTATCAACAAACTCCTTCACCTCGTCATAAGCATCGGATATTACAGCTCCACCACCGACAAACACAAATGGCTTCTTAGATTTTTTTATCATTTTTATAGCCAGCTGTAAATCTTCCTCAGTAATTTGGTCTGTACTGCGCTCAATAGGAGGAATATCAACTCTCTGATATTCTGTTGTGGTTGTAGGCGCGGTTACATCCTTAGTAATATCCACAAGAACAGGACCTGGTCGCCCTGATTTGGCTATACGAAATGCTCTTCTTAGAGTGTCAGCAAGTTTGGTAACATCCTTTACAATGAAATTATGCTTTGTAATCGGCATTGTGATTCCTGCTATATCAACCTCTTGAAAGGAATCTCTACCCAGATAATTTACTGCCACATTTGCAGTTATAGCAACCAAGGGAACACTATCCATATAAGCTGTTGCTATACCTGTTACAAGATTAGTTGCCCCAGGACCAGATGTAGCCATACATACACCCACTTTACCGGTTGCCCTCGCATAACCATCTGCTGCATGGGCCGCACCCTGCTCATGGGATGTAAGAATATGTGTAATTTCATCACTATGCTTATAAAGCTCATCGTATATGTTTAGGATTGCGCCACCGGGATAACCGAACACTGTATCTACTCCCTGCTCCTTTAAGCATTCTATAACAATCCTTGAACCTGATAACTCCATTTTATACACCTCCATCAGTCTGACTTAGGTATCTCCAAGATAGCACCGCGATTACCTGATGTAACCATTGCAGTATATCTGGCAAGATATCCTGTCGTAATTTTGGGTTTCCGTGGTTGCCACTTTGCTCTTCTAGCCTCTAACTCCTCATCAGAAACCAGGACGTTTAGAGAATTGTTGTCTATGTCAATACTGATTATGTCTCCTTCTTCTACAAGAGCTATATTTCCTCCAACTGCTGCCTCAGGGGATACATGGCCTATGCATGCACCTCTAGAAGCACCAGAAAACCGTCCGTCTGTTATTAAGGCTACGGTTGACCCAAGTCCCATGCCCATAATGGCACTGGTCGGATTAAGCATTTCTCTCATGCCAGGGCCTCCCTTAGGTCCTTCATAACGAATAACCACCACATCGCCGTGGTTTATTTTCTTACCTAGAATAGCTTCTATAGCATCCTCTTCACTATCAAATACCCTAGCGGGTCCTTCATGCTTAAGCATCTCAGGTGCAACAGCAGAACGCTTGACTACTCCGGAATCTGGAGCCAGATTTCCCTTTAGTACTGCTATACCGCCTGTCTGGCTATATGGATTATCAATAGGTCTAATAACATCATGGTTATAATTTATACTGTTCTTAATGTTCTCTCCCACTGTCTTTCCGGTAGCTGTAATTAAATCTGTATACAGCAAGCCCTTCTTATTCAGCTCATTCATTACTGCATATACTCCACCCGCTTCATGTAGGTCCTCCATATATGTTGGGCCAGCTGGTGCTAGATGACATAGATTAGGAGTCTTAGCACTGATTTCATTTGCCAGTTCAATATTAAGTTCAATACCTGCCTCATGGGCAATAGCAGGAAGATGAAGCATTGTGTTAGTGGAGCATCCCAAGGCCATATCAACTGTAAGTGCATTGTGAAATGCTTCCTTGGTCAATATATCCAGGGGACGAATATCTTTCTCCAAAAGCTCCATAATCTTCATGCCAGCATGCTTGGCGAGACGTATTCTTTCAGAATATGCTGCAGGTATAGTTCCGTTACCCTTAAGGCCCATACCTATAGCTTCTGTTAGACAGTTCATGGAATTAGCAGTATACATACCAGAACAGGATCCGCAGGAGGCACATACCTTGTTCTCATATTCCTCCACCTCTTCCTCTGTCATCTTACCAGCGCTATAAGCACCTACTGCTTCAAATATAGAGGACAAACTGTGCTTTTGACCTCTAATTCTTCCTGCAAGCATAGGTCCCCCACTGACAAATATGGTGGGAATATTAAGTCTGGCTGCTGCCATAAGAAGACCTGGTACATTTTTATCACAATTAGGCACCATGACAAGTGCATCAAATTGATGGGCCATAGCAACACTTTCTGTAGAATCTGCAATCAAATCCCTGGTTGCTAGTGAATATTTCATTCCCTGATGTCCCATAGCTATACCGTCACATACTGCTATAGCAGGAAATACAGCAGGGGTTCCACCAGCCATGGCGACACCCATCTTGACCGCATCAACGATTTTATCCAGATTCATATGTCCCGGAACAATCTCATTATATGAACTTACAATGCCTATAATAGGTCTATGTAATTCCTCCTTTGTTAGCCCTAGAGCATTGAATAAGGACCTATGGGGTGCCTGTTTTATTCCTTTTTTTACTGAATCACTTCTCATAGTAACCCTCCATTCTATTTAAACTGAGTAATTGGATGCTATAATAATTTCACTGCCTGATTAAATAATCAATCATAACCCTAACACAATGGCAGCTTTTCACTTATGTTTATGTGCTTATATTTATGCACACTTGCTTCTCTGTATCTATTTGCCGTTTTAAAGTAGTACAGTATATAATAAAGGATATTACTATAAAAATCAATGATAAAATAAATTTTTATTTTAAGTCTTATTCCATACTATGTTAATTATTATACAAGTTATATTTCTATTGCTTACCGGAGTGTTTAGTGTTACTATTTTATTATTACATATGACTATAGTGAATAAAGTGCTGGCAGAAACTCCTAGGCTAGGCATATAGCTTTAACTTTGTTAACTCCCAACAGAAAGGCTAATTAACCTATGAATTTAGAAAAGCAGAAAGCATTTGTCTTACATGTAATATATATTGTTTTTATCTTGGGGCTTGGATATATAATCATAAAATATATACTTCCTCTTTTGATGCCCTTCATTATTGGACTTATTATCGCTATGCTTTTTCGTAAGCTAATTGATTATATTGAAAAAAAGTTTCGCATCAAGCGAACTATTGTATCTATTGTTATGTTGATTGTTTTTTATGGAATTTTGGTATTTATTCTTAGTGTGATTGGGGCAAAGGTATTTACCTTCTTAAAGGATGTCTTTGGACAGCTACCAGATCTATATAGATATACTATAGAGCCGGCCTTGGACAAGATTACCAATAACCTAATTGAACAATTTCCAGATATCAGGCCCTATGTTGAAGAATTTGTCCTTAATATTAGCGATACAATATTCTCCTTTGTTAAGAACGCCTCCACAACGGTTATAGCTACAATTACCGGGCTTGCAGGCAGATTGCCTTCATTATTAATAAAATTGATATTTACTATTGTGTCCTCATTCTTCTTTACAATCGATTATTATAAGATTTCTGATTTTATGATACGCCAGTTTACTGGTGAACGGAGGAAAATGGTACTAAAGCTTAAAGATGACGGCATCGGAACTATAGCAAAATTCATTAAAGCTTATACTGCAATTATATCTATTACTTTTTTAGAGCTATCAATCGGTTTCTGGATACTGGGAATACCAAATCCCTTCCTATTTGGCGCTATGATAGCACTTATAGACATACTCCCTATTCTAGGTACCGGAGCAGTCCTACTTCCCTGGGCCTTAATCGCACTAATTTTAGGTAATACCAAGATCGGTATAGGCATGTTTATCTTATATATTATTATTACCGCGGTACGCCAGGCAGTCGAGCCTAAGATAGTCGGACAACAAATTGGGCTTCATCCCATCATAACACTAATACTTATGTATGTTGGAGCACAACTTATGGGTGTATTAGGACTATTGCTTCTTCCTGTAATCGCGACCATAATTAAGACCTTGAATGATGAGGGAACTATACATCTTCTTAAATAAAGCTAGTGATTTTGTACTTTATATCAAAATTAGTATTATTGTAATAGAAAGAATTTTCCTACAACAAAAAGTTGGCTATTTCAATCTTAAGCAAATTTGAAATAGCCAATTTCTTTTTTTAATGCCATAAATTCTTAACTAAAAGAATCCTTCTTAACAAATGTTGAGCAATCGGTCTCATCTGAGTCCTTTGCATTTCTAGGTTCTACCTGTATCTGTTCTGCTGAGCAATGGTCTCCATGCATATAATATTCGCAGGTATTTACAACACATCTAATACCTTCATTTGGTTTATCCATTTTTCTTATAGCCATATTTTCTTTCCCTCCAAACATTAATATTACATTTTTATTGTTTGTTAGGACAAAGAAAAAAATTCAGACATTTTAGCAATGATGCTGGAAAATTTTTAAAAGTCTAAGATAATGATTAGCCTCACGAAGAGTATGGTCTGCCAGTAGGGGTATTATTATAGATTTTATCTTGCATTCTAACAAGCCTTCAGTTCCCTGTGCCTTAAAATCACGAATATTTTTTGTTACCCTTAGGCTTTCCCTGGTTAGGCTATTAAAATCAACATTCATGGTCCTATCCATTGCCTCCCTGGCTTCACAGGTCAGCTTATCAAATTCATGGCCAAATCGATCCGCTGTATCGAATAAGTCCACCTCTGATGGATCTAACAGGCCACGAATAAAGTATGCATGCTCAGCCATAATCTGATTCCAAAAGGCCTCCTGTTCAAAGGCATCTCTCTGTATATTTATATAATCTCTTGCTTGGAGCTTCTGAATAAGTCGTCTGTAAAGCTTAGCCTCTCTTAATATGTGTTCAATTAAAAGAGGATAATTAAAGGTAAACATCTTGCAACATAATACCTCATTCAATATTGTGGTTTTGAACTTGATTATATCATCAAGTAGTCCTATAGCTCTTCTATTTAAGGCAAAGACTTTCCGCTCTAGTAGCGGGTTAAAGTCATTACCGGCAGCCAAGCCCTTCTCCGCCTGTGTTAATTTGGTATCGAAACATATGCCCGTATAGAATTCAGTCATTTTTTCAGCTTCTAGGGTATACTGGGTTATAAATTCTCCTGAAGCTATTGCTTCCCTGCTAATAACACCATTAGCTAACGCTATGCAATCTCCAAGCAACTCACCAAACGCTAGTCTTAGTTCATCGGCGTGCTTGCTAAACTTTTCATCCCGAGGTGTAAAGGCTGTTTGGAGAAAAAATGAATGCTCCTTCATTATTCTTCCAAAGAACAAATGGGTTTCTAGAGACTGTCTAATAAATTCTGATCTTGATAACATAAATCCTCCCTAATATCATATTTTTATTTTATATGTTTAGCCATCATAGGTATTTTTTTTAGTCATTCAATAACAGTTTATTACCCTATCCTAATTAAGTTCCAGAAGACTTAACAAATCTGCTTAATTATGCAATTTAAATGCAAATACAGAAAGGATGATGCATATATAGCATCATCCTTTCTGTATTTTTCATCTCCGTACACCTAATTTATGTCTCTTGAGGGAAGACAAAACCTGATATCCAAAGTTATATATACAAAAATGTATACTTAATTTATTGGAAACTGCATAGCAATTCCTTCTGCCATCATTTCAGCCATCTCCATGGCTTGCATTACTATATCGTCAAAGCCATCAACTGCAGCCTGATAATTCTGCTCAAGCATATAGGTCAGATTGTCACTTAATAATTCAAGATGCTCCATCAGCATAGCGCTCCAATCCTCTGTACTCCAATATGGATTAATATTACCCAAGAATTCTGCAATTTCATTTGCATTATTTACCCATCTTTGCCATATAGCATCCACTTGATTTGTATCCGATGCATTTGCCGCTTCTACAAGCTCTGCGGCAATAGTAATATGCTGACGAAATAGATTCTCAAATGTTTGTGCAGCCTCGTCACCATAAAAAGGACGAAGTGCATCGGCAAAATCAGTAGCAGTTCGAAGAAGTCTCTGTGTGGAATATTCCAGCTCGGGAAGATCAAAAAGAATTCCTAGCATGACCAGTCTGGTCCACATTACATGCTGTCCCCAAAGCATAATAAAATATTCTGTCAAGTCGGCTAGCATCTCTGAATTATCATCATCCATTATATCGTCCATATCGTCATACATCATGTCATTATGCATCATACCGCCATTCATCATGCCACCATTCATCATGCCACCATTCATCATGCCGCCATTCATCATGCCGTTATGCATCATGCCATCATTCATCATATTATTATTATCGATGGGATAGCTTGAATAATACTGAAAGCCTGGTCTAATTGTTATTACACGCCCAACCTGAAGATTTCTAGGGTCTACACCTGGATTCAATTCCATAATTGATTCAACAGTAGTATTAAACACCTGAGCCAACATCCATAAGGTATCATATGGCCGGACTGTATATCTAATTGTTCCATTCATAATAAATTACCATCACCTATATAAAGTTCTATTTTAACTTATGATGATAGTGGTAAAAAGGTTACAATCAAAGATAATTGCATCTGTACTAGTTACAATACAATAACCAAGGTACCAGCAGCTATTAGTAATCCCCCGATTACAGCTTTAAGAGTCAGTGTTTCACCTAAAAAGACAAAGGCCAGTATCATGGTAATTACAACACTTAGCTTATCAATAGGAGCAACCTTTGACACCTCTCCCATTTGCATAGCCCTAAAATAAAAAAGCCAGGATGCACCTGTGGCAAGACCCGAGTAAATAAGGAACCTCCAGTTCTTACTTGTGAGTGTAGTAATCTCCCTCTGCTTACCTGTCATAAACACTATACCCCATGCCATAATAAGAACTACAAATGTTCTTATGGCCGTTGCAAGGTTTGAATTAATACCCTTTAAGCCTATCTTAGCAAGAATTGATACCAAGGCTGCAAATACTGCTGATAATAAAGCATATAAAACCCACATAGTTTCCCTCTTTTCCATATTATAATATAAAAATATTAACATATAACTCAAATATAATCTATAAATTCCTTCTTATTATATATGTCTATCATCATAAAAATACAAAAGTATCCTGCTAAATAATGCCGATATTTACTTATACATTAACCGGCAAAATAATTAGCAGGATACTCATTTTCTAATTTATTTTTGTTTTATATAATTTATAAGGCCCTCTGCCTTAATTATTCTTTGCATAAATTCTGGAAAAGCATGCCCCTGATATTCTCTCTTCTTAGTAAGGTTGCGTATTCTTCCGCTGTCAAAATCCACCTCAACCTCATCACCAGCTTCAATATCCCTGGATGCCTCCTCACACTCAACAATAGGAAGTCCTATATTGATAGAGTTTCGATAAAATATTCTGGCAAAGCTATCGGCAATTACGCAACTGATACCAGCAGCTTTTATGGCTATAGGTGCATGCTCTCTGGAGGAGCCACAACCGAAATTCTTACCTGCAACCATAATATCACCAGGTTTTACTCTGCTTACAAAGTCCTTATCAATATCTATCATGCATTTTTCTGCTAGCTCCTTGGGATTGGAGGTATTCAGATACCTGGCGGGAATTATCACGTCTGTATCCACATTGTCACCATATCGATGTACTAATCCTTTTGCTTTCATTATATCCTCCTCAATTTTTTTATTTTACCATACCAAAGACGAAGGATTTAGCCTCCCTTCCCTATAACCCCAACTCTTCAGGGCTGGATATTCTACCTGTTACAGCACTGGCGGCTGCTACCGCTGGACTGGCCAAATAAATCTCCGATTCAATATGGCCCATACGACCTACAAAGTTACGGTTAGTAGTTGATACAGCCCGTTCTCCTTCAGCCAAGACTCCCATATGGCCTCCCAGACAGGGCCCACAGGTAGGTGTGCTTACTACTGCGCCTGCTTTAATAAACGTTGACAACAACCCTTCCTCAAGGGCCTGAAGATAGATTTTTTGAGTAGCAGGAAATATAATGACACGGATACCCTTTGCCACTTTTCTTCCCTCTAGCACCTTAGCAGCTATTCGTAAATCATCAAGTCTTCCATTAGTACAAGAGCCAATGACTACTTGGTCTATCTTAATATCTTCGATATTGTCAACAGTGTAAGTATTTTCTGGTAGATGCGGGAAAGCAACTGTAGGCTTTATAGCAGATAAATCTATCTCATATATGCTATCATATACTGCATCCTCATCAGCTTTATATATGGTATAAGGCTTTGTGGAGTGCTCATCCATATAACTGATAGTTTTCTCATCCACTGGGAATATACCATTCTTAGCTCCGGCTTCTATGGCCATATTTGCTATAGTAAAGCGATCATCCATGCCTAGATATTCAATACCATCACCAACAAACTCCATGGACTTATACCTAGCACCGTCTACTCCTATCATCCCAATTATATGTAGGATAATATCCTTGCCACTAACCCATTTGGATGGCCTTCCTGTTAGGATAAAGCGTATAGCAGACGGCACCTTAAACCAGGCCTGACCTGTAGCCATTCCTGCAGCCATATCTGTACTTCCTACACCTGTAGAAAAAGCCCCCAGGGCACCATAGGTACAGGTATGAGAATCTGCTCCAATTACCAAATCTCCTGCTACTACTAGGCCCTTCTCTGGAAGAAGCGCATGCTCAATACCCATTTCACCTATTTCAAAATAATTAGTAATATCATGCTCCATAGCAAAGTCCCTCATACATTTACAGTTCTGAGCAGACTTAATATCCTTATTTGGGGTGAAATGATCTGGAACCAAAGCTATTTTATCCTTATCAAATACCTTCTTGCTATTAAGCTTCTCCATTTCCTTTATAGCCACAGGGGCTGTGATATCATTTCCAAGAACAAGGTCTAAATTAACCTCAATTAATTGACCTGCACTGACCTGCTCAAGACCCGCATGAGCAGCCAGAATCTTCTGAGTCATTGTCATTCCCATCTTTATACCTCCTTATTGGTACCAGGTACAAAAATCGGTACCTGGTAACGCACTAAATCTCATCAGCTATCAAATCGCCCATCCTATCACATCCAACCAGACTTTTATCTGGTGACATGATGTCGATTGTTCTATATCCCTTCTTAAGTACTTCCTTAACGGCCGCTTCCACTATATCGGCTTCCTTATCAAGCTCAAATGAATATCTTAGCATCATGGCTGCTGAAAGAATGGTTGCGATGGGATTAGCCTTGTTCTGACCTGCTATATCAGGTGCAGATCCATGGCTGGGTTCATATAGGCCAAGCTTAGATTCACCAAGGCTTGCACTGGCTAGCATACCTATAGAACCTGTAACCATACTAGCCTCATCAGAAAGTATATCTCCAAACATATTTTCAGTAAGTATAACATCAAACTGTCTAGGGTCCTTAACTATCTGCATAGCGCAATTATCAACCAGCATATCTGTTAATTCCACATCAGGATATTCCTCTGCCACTTCCTTGGTTACCTGTCTCCATAATCTAGAGGAATCCAGTACATTAGCCTTATCCACACTACAGACTTTCTTTCTTCTTTTCCTTGCTATTTCAAATGCTTTTCTTGCAATTCTGGCAATTTCATTTTCGTTATATACCAAGGTATCTGTGGCAGTTCTAAGACCATCAACTTCCCTGGTACATCTATCACCAAAGTACAATCCCCCTGTCAACTCTCTCATTACAACAAAATCAAAGCCATCACCTATTATGTCTTCTCTTAAGGGACAGGCACTTTTTAACTCATTAAATAGGATAGCGGGCCTGATATTGGCAAATAGATTAAGCCCCTTACGTATAGCCAGAAGCCCTGCCTCCGGTCTAAGATTCGGTGCTAGATCATACCAGCTAGTCTTACCCACATCTCCACCTACAGCACCTAGAAGCACAGAATCACTGTTCTTAGCAGTCTGAAGAGCTTCATCTGTAAGGGGGACTCCCGTAGCATCGATGGAAACCCCACCCATAAGGACTTCGGTATAGCTAAAGCTATGACCATACTTTGCTCCTACAGCGTCAAGTACTTTTCTTGCCTCTCTAATAATCTCAGGTCCGATACCGTCTCCGGGAATTACAGCAATATTAAAATCCATGAAAGCTTTCCTCCTGAACGCATTTTCTTATTGTTATTTTATCACATTTGCAATATAATTGAAATACATATTAATAATGCCTGTTATAACCTATAGTTATGATGCGAAACTGAAGAAACTCTAAGGAAGGAAATGAAATGAATAATTTATCCTTATATTATGTATTTAACTGCGTGGCAGAGACGGGAAACATCTCACAGGCCGCCAAACTTCTATATGTGAGCCAACCCGCTGTCAGCAAAGCAATATCTAGCCTTGAGGAAAGTATGGGCCTGACCTTGTTCATAAGAAACTCTAGGGGAGTTAGGCTTACTGAAGAAGGACAACTTCTATATCAATATACCAAGGAGGCTTTTGATATCTTAAAGCGGGGCGAGAAGCGGCTGACACATATGAAGGAGCTGGGGGTGGGACACCTTAGAATTGGAGTCAGCTCCACCCTATGTAAATATGTCCTGCTGCCCTATCTTAATCGCTTCCTTAAAGCCTATCCTCATATAAAGATTACTATAGAAAGTCAATCCACTATTCATACCTTAAAGCAACTTGAAAGCAATGCTCTTGACATAGGTCTCGTTGCAAAGCCCTCTAATCAAAAGATGTATGAATTTATTTCGCTATATGATATAGAGGATGTCTTTGTCGCTACAATTGACTACCTGGAAAACCTTCGCTTGAGAGAAAAAAATAAGGATATATTCTCTGTAGCCAATATTATGCTACTAGATGAAGAGAATATATCCCGCATGTATATCGATGAATATTTTAAAGAAAATAATATACATCCACAACAGGTTCTTGAGGTTAGTAGTATGGATCTACTTATCGAGTTTGCAAAAACAGGAATAGGAGTGGGCTGTGTAGTAAAGGAATTTATTACTGATGAGCTTGAAAGTGGTCAATTAAGGCAGATCCCCTTAAAAAAGCCCATAAACAAAAGAGAGATAGGCTTTTGCTATAATAAAGCCGCCTATCTCTCAGATTCTATGACAAAACTTATTGATTTTATGAAGTTATCTACATAGGAGGAGATATATATGGTGGAACTACATCCACTAGATAATCAGCGGACACATACCTAATCTCATCCTTATACAAGATTTTGGCCCATTCCCCTTCAATAGAGATCACATCAATTGCTTCAGTATGAACTAAAAATCCTACAACATTATCCTCATCTGTGGTAGGTGAGGATCTTACATTTAGAATAGCCCCATATGTGCTGAGCTTAACATACTTAGTAGTAGTCTCACCCACATATACTGGTTCATCCTCATCAGGGGTCTCAACCGGTTCATCGAAATCATCTACGGGGTCATCCTCTATATCTAAGTAATCATCTTCGTCTATATATTCCGGTGCCTGTGTGGGTATGAAATTAGTCTCTTTATCATTACCCTTACAAGCTGTTAAAATCAGTACTGCTATTATCATTACTATATACGCTAAACTCTTTTTCATGTTATATCACTCCAACCATACTTACATTCTGTACCGGGTACAGGAACGGGTACCTATATTATCATAGCATAATTATCTCGGAGTTCCAACAGCAAATTTTAAAATTTTGTACCCGGTACAGTAATAGGGTTAGATTTACAGATTCTCGTTTCTTATGCCATCCATAATGTTTTCTTCTCTAATTTTACTCATGGAATACATCATACTGATAAATACCACTATAAATACACTTAAAATACTAACTAATATGCTTTTATATGGTAGGTAGAAACCCATTTCCACTCCATTCTCGATTGATTTATAGATTAGATAGGTAACCCCAATTGAAGCCGGAAGTCCATATAGTAATGCCTTTAGTCCATAAAATATACATTCATAGTTTAGCATTTTATTAAAACTGCTATTTGTCATTCCTACGGATTTTAGCATAGCAAATTCCCGCCTTCTTAAATTTACATTGGTTGATATGGTATTAAAGACATTTGCTATGGTTATTAAGGATATTAGCACAATGAATCCGTATGCAAATACTGTTATGATAGTGATGATATTTCGACTGCTCTGTATTTGGTCTGCTATATTTTGTACATTAATAGACAAGACCCCTCCTGCCTTTATTATATTTTCAGCTTTAATAATAGTTTTCATAGGATCATTTGCGGCAAATAGCATTTTCTCAACATACCACTGATCCTTTAGCACCGAAAAGCTTGTATCCAGCTGCTTCTCATCTAGAATCATTATTAAGGAATTCCAATAGGAGTAATCTTCCACTCCAAATGGAGTCAGGTCAGCATATGCAGCTATATCAACATCAATTTCCTTTGTTTCACCGTCCTTATCTGAATACTCGATTACTAATGAATCAAGGGACTTATCCTTAATTATATTCGTATTATTAAATCTATTTTCTATTGGATTATAATAATGTTGATTATCTATTATTATTGCCGATTTTCTATCACTATCTAATATATTACTCTCTTTAATTCCGACTTCATCCAAATACTCTAAAAATGTATCATGATCCACACTATAGATATTAACTTCTACACTAAGCTCATCCATATCATTTCCATCACTATACTGCACCATTCTATTATAGTGGTCACTGGCTATATATTCTTTGTCTATCGTAGTGGATAAATTAAATACTTTAGTTAATGAGCCCTGCTTGATATCATCTAATTCCAGAACTTCCTTATATATAGCCCTGTCTATATCTTCTACTTCTGCCATATCATTTCTATATCTACTGAATACAAAATCATAATCTGTATCCTCATACACATTATCAACACTGTCCTTAAGATACATACCAAATGCTGAAGCGGATACGAACAAAACAACGCTGATAAATAGCGATATAACTGTACTTCTATAGCGACGACGATTCCTTTTTAGGTTCTTTAGGGCTATATCCCCTTCCAATCCAAATAGCTTTCGTGTAATCTTTGATGTCTTTACACTCTTAGATGTAAGCTTGATATCGATAGTCTGCCTTATAGCATCCATTGCAGAAATCCTCTTGCTACGTCTAGCTGGTATATATGCAGATATAAGAATTGTGATTAAAGCAAGCAATACTGCACTTATTATTGCTGGTGGCGATACAGACAAGGATAAGGTAATATTATAATCAGCGGGTAGGAAGGTGATTAGCTGGTTTCTCAGAATATAAAGAGTAGTGCCAATACCAGCTATACCCGCTAAGACCCCTAAGGGAATACCAATCACTGCTATAACTATGGATTCAAAGAAAATGGAGTTCCTTCTCTGTACAGCTGTTGCCCCTGCAGAGGATAATAAGCCAAACTGCTTGACCCTTTCACTTAATGATATAGAGAAGGAATTATATATAAGAGAAATTGAACCCACCATAATAAGTGCTATTAGTATGGCTCCTAAGCTGTATAAAACCTTATTGTAGCCACTATTGGGGCTGATGCCCATATATCTTAATAGCTCACTATTGTAATCAAATTCTTCTGTGTCTAATTCACTGGCTAGATTCTCAATTAGTGATAACACTTGTCTAGGTCTCATCGCTTTTACATAGGCATTAAGCTTCCTGTTATCCATATCATCCAGATTCATCCTGCTGATAATTGTATATCCAGGATTGCTGTAATTCTCAAATTCAAAGGCTAGTCGTTTACTGATGCCTACAACTGTAAATGTCCTGCTCTCCTTAACATCCAGGGATTCGATTATTTCATTGTTCTCACCAATATAATAATCTTTCATATCCGTTACGACTGTTCCGTCATCCAGTACCCTATCCCCTATATCTAAGGTAAGCTTATCTCCAAGGTTAAACTGTACTCCACCATTGGTTTCAATGTGCTCTGAAATCAGTATTTCATCATCAGCTTGAGGAAGTCTTCCGCTAACCAACCTAATAGGCAGGGTGTCAAAAGCTGTATCATCAATCTCTAATAAGCGCAGGTAGGGCTTATAGGTATTAAGACTACCATCCAGCATGGCAAAGCCTTTCAAATGGGTCAAGGCAACCTTTTCTAAGCTATCATTTTCCATTAGAGAGCTATGTCCCTCAGTATCTATATTATAAAGGACACCATGCCAATCACCCTTGTCAGCAATAGTATAATCTAAGATATAGTTCTGAAGACTGGATATAAATGTAGTTACCGCTGTTATCATAGATGCTGATAGGATTACTCCGATAATTGTGACTATGGTACGGGTTTTATTCTTTATCAATCCTTTTAAAGTTACCTTATTCATTATATTCATTACCTAATCACCTCGTCCTTAGCAATTCGGCCATCCTCAATGCTGATAATCCTATTTGCCTGTAATGCGATTTTCTCGTCATGGGTAATGATAATCAAGGTTTGATTGTATTTCTGGTTATATAGCTTTAGTAGGCTAATTATTTCTTCACTATTCTTACTATCCAGATTTCCGGTAGGCTCATCGGCTAACACTATGGCAGGATTATTAACTAGGGCACGTCCAATGGATACCCTCTGCTGTTGTCCCCCTGAAAGCTGATTAGGCAGATGCTCCAATCTGTCCCCTACACCTAGGGTGGCTATTAACTCCTGCAACTCCTCCCTTTTTACTGCTCTATCATCAAGTAGTAATGGCAAGGTGATATTTTCCTCAACATTTAGAACTGGTATCAGGTTATAAAACTGATATATAAGACCTATTTGCCTTCGTCTAAATATTGCCAGCTTAGTTTCATTAAGATCATAAATATCAGTTCCATCGATGTATACCTTACCTGATGTAGGAGTATCTACCCCTCCAAGCATGTGTAAAAGGGTGGATTTGCCAGAACCTGATGGTCCTATTATAGCGATAAACTCTCCTTTTTCTACTGTAAATGAAACATGGTCCAGGGCCGTAACGGCCGTATCGCCTTTGCCGTATATCTTTGTTAGATTCTCAACGCGTAATATCTCCATATATTTTTTCATCCCTTCTTTGCTTCTAGAGTTCTTACTTCATTAAAGAGTATACAATACAGAGATGACAGCTCGGTGACTATAAATCTTACAAAATTGTCACTTTATTACTGTTAATATAATCATATAACCGATTTGTATAACCTGATAACAAAGCTACTTCCCTTGCCCAACTCACTTTTAACCTGAATATCCCCCTGCTGACTCTTAATAATACTATAGGACATGGCAAGTCCAATTCCCACGCTATCGGACGAGGCATTTTGACCACGATAAAAGCGAGTAAATATATGGGGTAAATCCTCTCTTCTAATACCTATCCCATTATCTGATATATTAATCTCAGAGTATAAGATATTGTCTTGAACCGATAGGCTTATATGACCATTCTTAGGAGTATGCTCAATACAGTTTTTAAGAATATTAATAAGAGCTTCTCTAGTCCACATCTCATCACATAATATTTCAAGATTACCGGCTGATTTAGTGTAGGTGATACCCTTTACCTCCATAGGAATTAGGAATGGGGAGATCGCACTCTCTAACAGCTTTGATGCTGAAATGCTAGTCTTTTTCATCTTAACAACACCGGCATCTAGCTTGGACATTTTAAGAAGAGATGCTACAAGCCAGTCTATACGCTCTAATTGAGCATTTATAAGATTGGTGAATTCATATCTCTTGTCCCTGGGAAGCTTCTCATCTTGAAGTAGGTCCACCATCATCATCATGGAAGTTAGGGGTGTCTTAAGCTGATGGGATATTTCTGCCATTTGATTAGATAGTAATATCTTATCACGCTGTAATAGCTCATTGTATTCAGTAAGCATCAAGGTCACCTTATATATCTCACTTTTTAGAATGCTCAGCTCTCCTTCTTTGTTATCACGAATATCCATTGAGCAATCACCAGCGGATACTTTTCTTAAATACTCAGCCAGGTCTCTAAGATCCCTATATCGCCTTATGGTAAATGCTTGAAATATTAGGCACAAGAAAAAAACCGTAATCAATACCATGAGTCCGGCCCATACATTTAAGGAAAAGCCTATTATAGACAATATGATAGTAATAGCAAATATTATCATACATGCTTGCTTTACCTCTTTGTTCCTAATATAGTGCATAAATTTACTCCCTTTGTCTTATATTCTAAGTCCTGTATCTAATATCAATATCTAGATTCGATATCCAAGACCTCTTTCTGTTTTTATAATAGTTGGGTTCTGAGGGTCATCCTCAATTTTCTCCCGCAGACGCTTGATATAGACTGTTAAGGTATTATCATTAACAAATTCACCTGATACATCCCATATGCTTTCCAGAAGCTGATTTCTCGTGATAACATGTCCTTCATTGTTAATTAAGGTTAGAAATAGTCTATACTCCAAGGCTGTCAAAAACAAGTCCTCACCTTTCTTTCTTACCTTTCCTTCGCTAATATTGACCTCTACATCGCCATAATGTAACACCTGGTTATCCTCATGCTTCTTCCCGCTTCTACGAAGTACGCTTCGAATTCTGGATTGTAATTCTCTAATACGAAAGGGCTTGGTAATATAATCATCTCCGCCTATATCAAGCCCCATGACCACACTACCCTCATCATCCCTAGCAGTCAAAAAGATCACAGGCACATCTTTTATCTCCTTTACTAGCTTGCACAGCTCAAAACCATTACCATCAGGTAATGAAATATCAAGAAGAGCAATATCGAACTCCTCCTTCATAATTGCATGCTTAGCGGTGCTTGCATTACTACAGACAATCACCTCATAATTTTCTTGACTCAGTGAGTAGTCCAATCCCAAAGCTATAGCCTCATCATCCTCTACCAATAATAACCTCTTCATATACTTAACCTTTCCTAGATCTAACAGTATTCATCTGATATACATAATAACCGCCAATAAGGAGGCAGTGTATTAAAATATCTCCTATATTCTATCATATATTTTTGCCAAATACTAACATTAATATATATGATATAAACAATGCCAGCTACCAAATCTGCTTTTTGGTAGCTGGCACTCTTCTATTAGTCCTTCTCAATTAGTCCTTCTCAAGAAACTGATATTGAGAAAGATATAATTCATAATATAAACCTTTTTTGTCTATAAGTTCATCATGAGTTCCCATCTCAACAATGCGGCCATCATCAATATATAGGATGCAGCTAGAATTTTTTATGGTAGATAGGCGATGGGCAATTATAAAGGACGTCCTATCCTTTAGGAGCCTCTTTAGTCCTTCCTGTAATAGGATCTCTGTCTCTGTATCTATGCTAGAGGTTGCTTCATCAAGAATCAGAATCTTAGGATCTGCAAGGAGAGCTCTAGCAAAACTAATAAGCTGTCTTTGACCAACGGATAATCTTGTTCCTCGCTCATTTACCTCGGTTTCATAGCCATTCTCCAGCTCCATAATAAAATCATGGGCTCTAACAGTCTTAGCGGCTTCAACTACTTTTTCGTCCTCAGCCTCCATATTACCGTAACGGATATTATCCATTATGGTACCAGAGAAGATAAAGCTATCTTGTAGCATAACTCCCATTTGCTTTCTAAGAGATTTTATCTTAACTTCGTTAATATCAACATCATCTATTGTTATCATTCCAGAATCCAAGTTATAGAATCGACTTATTAGATTGATAATAGTGGTTTTGCCAGCTCCCGTAGGCCCTACTATAGCAATTGTGTCTCCGGGGTTAACCTTGAAGCTAACATTGTTCAATATGGGAACGCCATCTTCGTAACTAAAGCATACATCCTTAAATTCTACCTGACCGACTATCGGTGGCATATCGTAGGCATCCTCTTTGTCCTTAACGAGCACAGGCTCATCTATTGTCTCAAAGATTCTCTCCATGTAAGAAATCGCAGTTAGTAGTGAATTATAGAAGCCTGCCAGGGTATTTACAGGTGCCCAGAATCTTCCTATATAACCAGACATGGCTGCAAGTACACCTACAGATATACCTGCTAATCCCTGATCTAGCCATGCGATTCCTACTACATATACCGCTGCTGTGGTCCAAGTAGATATGTTATTGATAGCTGGCCACAGAAGGAAGTTTAGTGTCACAGCCTTCATCCATGTACTACTATATTCCTTACTTAGATCGTTAAATATCTCTATGTTTTCCTCTTCCCTCGTAAAGCTTTGGGTTACTCTGATACCATTTATACTCTCAGCAATATAAGCATTTAGATTAGAGGATTTATTACTGAGCTTTTGCCAGGCCACCCTCTGCTTGGTCTTTATGGTAAAGATTAGTATCATTAGTAAAGGTAGACCCATTAGACATATAATACTAAGTCTTACATTTATAGATAGCATAAAGCCAACTATAAATACTAAGCTAAATAACTCGGTTATTGTATTTACGATACCATTTGAAAGTAAGTCACTTAGTGAATTAACATAATTAACTACACGCACCTGAATCTTACCATGGGGCTTGTCATCATAATATGAAAATGGCAGTTCCTGTAGATGCTCAAAGATATCACTTCTTATCTTGTGTATAATATTTTGTCCTAGCCTTGATGTTACTGATATCTTCATTCTTAATATTGCAGAAATTATAAAATAAATCACAAGCATAACCAAGCTGATAGTAACTATACCCTTGACATCACCATTAGGAATATACACATCCATGATAGTCATCAATATTCTAGGGGTCAGCATGCCAAGAGCAGATGATATGGTCATAAGTAATATAACCAGGGCCATATCCTTACGGTAGGGCCTAATATATCTAGCCAATCGCTTTAGATGGGAAATATTAAACTCTGTCTGTAGTGTTTCATCTATGTCATATTTATTCCTAGCCAAGTCTATTCCCCCATTTCCTTTTGTAACATATTATTGAGATATTGATCAAAATCACCATATTGATGATGGAATACCCTATGATAATAGCCTTTCATATCAAGTAGACTATCATGATTTCCTGATTCCACAATCCTGCCATCCTCTACTACAAGGATAAGATCAGCATCCTTAATAGATGAAATTCTATGGGCAATAATAAATACAGTATGCTTACTCTCTATTCTTGTTAGCTCCTCTTGAATTAAGGCCTCTGTCTCCATATCTACTGCAGAGGTAGTGTCATCAAGAATGATAATCGGTGGATTCTTTAGTAAGGCCCTGGCAAGAGAAATCCTTTGCTTCTGACCTCCAGATAGGCCAACCCCTCTCTCACCAACTATGGTGTCATATCCATCTGGCATCTGAAGTATGAAATCATGGGCATTTGCCACCTTAGCGGCAGCAATAACCTCCTCCATACTACAATCAGGCCTACCATATGCTATATTACCTTCTATAGTATCTGAAAATAGGAATACATCCTGCATGGCCAGTCCAATATTATCTCGAAGACTGTATAGGTCAAGGTTCTTAACATTTATACCATCCAGTGTTATCTCACCGGAACTAACATCATAAAATCTACATAGTAGATTCATTAGGGTAGACTTTCCTGAGCCAGTTGAACCTATAATACCAACAGTCTGTCCTGCCTTAACCTTAAAATTAACATCCTTTAGTATCTTCTCTTCACCTATAGAGTAGCTTACCTTAGAAAATTCAATGTCACCTCTAAAGCGTGTTCTAGTAATCGCTTTTTCAGGATTCGTAATAATCGGTTCTTCGCTTATAGTGGAGTATACCTTTTCTACAGAGGTTACAAATCTCTGATAATCATTTGCAAGCCATCCAGCCTGGCGAAGGGGGAGATTTAGCATCCATAGATAGCCACTGACTGTCACCAACTTACCTAGCGACATAGACCCTGATACTACCATAAGGCCTCCAACAAGGTATAGAATAACAGTAAGTGCATTAGCTAAGAATTCAAATGCCGGTACATACTTTTTCCAAATCTTAGCTGCATTCAGCTCAGCATCCCTAAAGCCATCATTTTCCTTATTGAATTTGGCTATTTCATAGTCCTCCTTGGCAAATGCCTTGACAACACGGTTGCCACTGACATTTTCCTGAACAAAGGTATTAAGACTGGAAAAATGCTGTCTGATGTTACGGAAGGCAGGCTTAACAGATTTAAGTTGCTTTGCTGTAACATATACGGTTAAAGGCATTACAGCTATCATACATAAAGCCAATCTGTAGTCAACCATAAATATCATCACGAGAGCGATTATAAATAACAGACTATTCTCGTATACAGAATATATAACCATGGATACGAAATGTCTAATAGCATCCATATCTCCTGTCTGCCTAGACATTAAATCGCCTGTTCTATTCGCATTATAGAAGGTGAAGTCCTGCCTCATGAATTTGCGAAATACATAGTCCCTCATAGTATAGATCATTTCCTGCGAGGTCTTTTCAAATATCATTACAAACCAGAATCTAATGGCAGTACGAAATAATGTAGATAAAATCATAATCACTATCAGGGTGGGTAGTATCTCACGATTTCCACCTACGATTACATCGTCTACTATGGTTCCTGATATCTGAGGATTAACTATGGCTGATACAGCCGTTACAGTAGCTAAAAACAAAGCAAATATCAGTCTTTTGCGGTATTTTTTCAGAAATGAAAAAACCCATTGCATTGCTGTCATATAATTCCTCCTTGGTGTGTCCGGCAGATTAGTAGCCCCTGACCTTAGGTCTTTGCTTATCTAGTACTTATCCGTATGCATTAGGACGATAACCCGAAGCAATCATCCTAATACATACGGACTAATCTGCCTATTATGAACATAATTATATAGCAACAGACCTTGGGCCTACTGCTCTCGTATACAGTATATATCATATAAGTTCAATATTAAAATGTAGATTATTACAAATCTAATGTTCTTTTTTATAAGTCTTGACTAGATATATAGAGTTAGTAATATAAAATTAGTGCTAAAATTATGTTTCATATTTATATAGAGAATGATATAATTACCTTGATGGCTTGTGTTACAGCCATAGAGAGGTGAAAAATATGGTAATAGATTATGACCTAACTTATAATGACTTTAATCCAACTGTATTTTATGTATCAAAGCTTAAGATGACCAAAAATGGCGTTTATCATGACCATGATCATGCTGAGCTGGCTTTTATCTTATCCGGTAAAGGCAGATACCTTGTAGACGGTGTTGAATATGATGTAGAAGCCGGGGATCTAGTCATTTGTAATCCTGGCGTTAAACACGCCCACATAGTCACCAATAAGGATGAGCCTACTATTGAATTTATAGCAGGTTTTTATGATTTTCATTTTAAGAACATGGCTCAAAACTCTATTGAGACTAAGGACGGTTCCTGTATCATAAAGACAGCAACTGAGCTAAAGCAGAATCTTATGATGCATTGCTATGCCATGATTGCAGAAAAAGAAAGCAGCAATGTCGGCAAATATTTCATGTTCAAAACGCATCTCATCCAGATGCTTCTACTTGTAATGCGTGAAATTGTCAGTGATGATGATTACAAACAGTCAAAATGCAGCTTTGAATCATATAATAAGAATTATGCTGTAAAACAAATCATAAATTATCTAAATGAAAACTACAATCAGAAGATATCTTTAGAGCAGATTGCACATAATATGTATCTAAGCCCTGTATATATCTCAAAGATCTTTAAGGAAGAGACTGGTGAATCTCCTATAAATTATCTAATAAAGATAAGATTGGAGAAAGCAAGAGATATATTGGTCAAAAATGAAGGTAGCAGCATAAAAAGCATAGCAAATAAAGTAGGCTATGAGGATGTCTATCATTTTAGTAAGCTATTTAAGAAATATTATGGTATCTCACCATTATACTATAGAAAAAGGGAACTGGAGAAACGAGCTTCTAACGAATAAAGTGAGGTGTTGATATATGAACATGTACGACATTATTTTCTCTAGAAAAAGCATAAGGAGCTATTATCAGGAAGCAATCGACTGGGATATTCTAGAAGACATTCTTAACTTTGCCGATAGCTTACCTATGCTTACTAAGGATATAAAGGTGGAATTTAAGCTCATTAGCAATATTGAGCAAAACCAAGGATTTAACGGACCATTTGCAGTAAGAGCACCTTATTACATTGTTTTTTCCTCCGAGAAGAAGGATGATTATCTGCTAAATGCTGGTTACCTTATGCAGCAATTAAGCCTATATATTGAAACAAAGGAGCTGGGAACCTGCTTTTTGGGTGCTGCAAGTCCTGGATGGGGTCTGAAGAAGACCATGAGATTTGACTATGTAATTGCACTTGCCTTTGGAAAATCTAAGGTACCCCTGTATAGAGATGCATTTCTTGCAAAGCGCTCTCCCGAGAATGAACTCGTAGTATATAAGGAAGAGGTATCAAGCGATATTCGCAAGATGCTAGAAGCAGCTCGTCTAGCCCCATCGGCCTACAATGGTCAGCCCTGGCGTTTTGTTGTATATAAGAACCGAATTCATATATTCGCCAAAAAGAACCCATGGTTTGCCAAACCCTTGTATAAGTTGAAAATGATCGATATCGGAATAATGCTTGCCAATATGCTTATAGCCGCCGAAGAACTCTGGCTAGATGTAAAACTGGCAAAATCAGACTCAGTAATGAACAAATCATTTCAAAATAATGAGTATGTCCTGACCTTATTAATTGGGTAAATTATCTAAACAATATAAATAAAAACAAAAATAAGAAAATTTTAAATTAAGGTATTGACAAACACAATTATCTATAGTATATTATGACATGTGCCCGGCACAAAGCAAAAGGCACAGCATAATACGCGCGAGTGGCTCAGTGGTAGAGCATCGCCTTGCCAAGGCGAGGGCCGCGGGTTCGAATCCCGTCTCGTGCTTAAAAAGAAAAGTTCATTCGTTAGAATGGACTTTTTCTTTTTGTGTATATGACGTTTAAGATAAGTACCCTTTAAAATAAACAACCAAAAAATAATTTCGTTTATAAACTCATTAAATTTTTTTTCTATCTAAATTTAAAATAATCTTATCGCAAGTATCGCATCTATGTCCATTAACCTTCGAAGCACCGAA